>NZ_JACNDE010000037.1:0-68246 GCF_017351415.1 Pseudomonas sp. FW305-25
AGGGGGGGTGTTCTGTAGGAGCGAGCTTGCTCGCGATGGCAGCAAAGCGGACCGTCAGGCCCTCAGAACCATTGCTTGAAGCGACGGATATAGAGGGTCTTCATGGTCTGGGCGACGACGCAGTAGCACAGCAGGGTGCCGACCAGCCAAGGGAAGTATTCCCACGGCAGCGGTACCAGGCCGACCATTGCACCCAGCGGCGAGAACGGCACGTAGATACCCAGGGCCATCACCAGGCCGGTCATCAGCATCACCGGCAGCGCCGCGGTGCTCTGGATGAACGGGATCTTCTGGGTGCGCAGCATGTGCACCACCAGGGTCTGCGAGAGCAGGCCTTCGATGAACCAGCCGGACTGGAACAGGGCGGCCATTTCCACGCTGTTGGCGGCGAACACGAACCACATCAGGGCGTAGGTGGTGATGTCGAAGATCGACGAGGTCGGCCCGATCCACAGCATGAAGCGCCCGATGTTCTTGGCGTCCCACTTGCGCGGCTTGCGCAGGAATTCCTTGTCCATCTTGTCCCACGGCAGCGACAGCTGGGAGATGTCGTACATCAGGTTCTGCAGCAGCAGGTGGATCGCCAGCATCGGCAGGAACGGAATGAACGCACTGGCCACCAGCACCGAGAACACGTTGCCGAAGTTGGAACTGGCGGTCATGTTCAGGTACTTCATGATGTTGCCGAAGGTCTCGCGGCCCTTGATCACACCTTCTTCGAGCACCATCAGGCTCTTTTCCAGGAGGATGATGTCCGCCGATTCCTTGGCGATGTCGGTGCCGCTGTCCACCGAGATACCGACGTCGGCATCGCGCAGCGCCGGGGCGTCGTTGATGCCGTCGCCGAGGAAGCCCACGGTGTGCCCGTTGGCCTGCAGGGCCTTGAGCACCCGAGATTTCTGCAGCGGGGTGAGCTTGGCGAATACCGTGCGCTCTTCCACCAGGCGCGCGAGCACCGCGTCGTCCATGTGCTCGATATCCCGTCCGAGCAGCGGCTGGCCGACTTCCAGGCCGACCTCGCGGCAGATCTTCGCGGTGACGATGGGGTTGTCGCCGGTCAGCACCTTCACTGTCACGCCGTTCTCGCGCAGCGCGGCGATGGCCGGGCCGGCGGTTTCCTTGGGCGGATCGAGGAAGGTCAGGAAGCCTTCGATGATCAGCTCGCGCTCGTCGCTGGCGCTGTATTGCTGGCGGGTCTGCCCCGGCGCCAGGTCGCGGGTGCCGACCAGCAGCACGCGGAAACCGTCGCGGTTGTATTCCTCGGCCAGCTCCAGCAGCGCCGCCCGGCGCCCGGCGTCGAGGGCCACGGTGACGCCGTCCTGGCGCACCCGGGTGGCGGTGTCGAGCATTTCCTCGACCGCGCCCTTGCACACCAGCAGGTGATGGCCGCTGGCGTCGGCGAGGATCACCGAGAGGCGCCGGCGGACGAAATCGAACGGCAGTTCATCGACCTTGCTCCAGGCATCGGGCGCGCTGAACTTCGGGTTGTTTTCGGCGTAGCTCACCACCGCGCGGTCCATCAGGTTCTTCATGCCGCTCTGGTGGTAGCTGTTGAGCCAGGCCAGTTGTAGCACCTGGTCGCAGCGGCTGCCGCTGATATCGACGTGGTGCTCGAGGATGATCCGGTCCTGGGTCAGGGTGCCGGTCTTGTCGGTGCACAGCACGTCCATGGCGCCGAAGTTCTGGATCGCGTTGAGGCGCTTGACCACCACCTTGCGCTTGGCCATGGCCGCGGCGCCCTTGGCCAGGTTGGCGCTGACGATCATCGGCAGCATTTCCGGGGTCAGGCCGACGGCCACCGCCAGGGCGAACATGAAGGCTTCGGCCCAGTCACCCTTGGTGAAACCGTTGATCAGTAGCACCACCGGCACCATCACCAGCATGAAGCGGATCAGCAGCCAGCTGACGCTGTTCACCCCGCGGTCGAAGGCGGTCTGGGTCCGCGAGCCGACGATGGAACGCGCCAGGGAGCCGAAGTAGGTGCGCGACCCGGTGGCTACCACCACCGCGGTGGCGGTGCCGCTGACCACGTTGGTGCCCATGAAGCAGATGTTCGGCAGGTCGAGCAGGTCCTGCTGGTCAGCTGCCGCTGTGCGATGGGCGGATTTCTCCTGCACCGCGCCCAGGGTGTCGTACTTCTCCACCGGCAGCGCCTCGCCGGTCAGCACCGCCTGGCTGATGAACAGGTCGCGGGATTCGATCAGGCGGATATCGGCGGGGATCATGTCGCCGGCCGACAGTTGCACGATGTCGCCGACCACCAGGTCGCGCATCGGCACTTCGCGCAGCGCGGCTTTCATGCCCATCTGCTCGCGCCGCAGCACGGTGGCGGTGGTCCGCACCATGGCCTTGAGCGCCTCGGCGGCCTTGGCCGAGCGGTATTCCTGCCAGAAACGCATCAGGCCGCTGGCCAGGACCATGACCAGGACGATGATCACCCCGGTCAGGTCGGTTTCCTCGCCGGCTTGCAGGGGCAGCCAGAAGTCGGTGAAGAAGCTGATGGCGGTCAGCGTCATCAGCACATAGATGAACGGGTTGTTGAAGGCTTGCAGCAATTGCACCAGGGCATGAGGCGGCCGGTCGTGGGCCACTTCGTTGAAGCCGTCGCGCTGCAGGCGGCCTTCGGCGTCGAGCTCGGTCAGGCCGTTGGCGTTCGACTTGACGTTGTCCAGGGTCACGCCAAGGCTGTTCTGCGCTTCGCGGGCGGCGCGCATCGACAGCCGGGTGTCGTCGCGGGTGGAGTTTTGCGAGGAGGAGGTGCGGGTTTTTACCGTAGTCATTACGTGTGCTCCTGCCGCAGGCTTGCGGCACGACACACAGACCACTCACCTATTCAAAGACGAGCGAACGTATGTCGAGCCGCAAGTAAGCGATCGATTCAGGTAGTTGCGTTTTATTGGTTTTAACGTTCGCCGCCTATTCAATGAACATGAACAGGCGACGAACCTACTACTGGCTTCGTCCATAACAATTACCACCAACTTTTAGTTGTAAGCAGGCAATAGGAAGTTGCCGAATTCCTTATTAGGGAAAACGTTCAGGAAGGACTTGAAAGTGCCTTCGGTTGAACTAGAAGTGCGAGTCCCGGGACAGGCTCAGCAGCAGGCCGGCCTGCATGAGGAGGCCGGCCAGGCTCCGACTCTGAGGGTCCTGGCTGTCGTCGAAGCTCCAGCGTTGCTGGAGCCGGCAGGTGACCGGGCAGACGCGCCAGTTGGCCCGCGGCCGGGTTTGCGAGGAGGGGGTGGAATACAGGGTGCCGACCCGGGAAACGGCCGCGCGCTCAGCGCAGGGCTTGACCCGCATGGTCGATGCAAAGGCGCGTACGCCGGGCATTACAGTGGATTTGAAGTTCATAACAGTTGCCTCGCGACCGGACTGGCTCCGGTGAAGGCAAGTTACGAAGGAGCGTCAAGCTCTAGCGCAGCTCACCCGACCGAAAAGTCGAGTCCCGTCATGTTCTGGGTTAAGTGCCCAGCCCTGCGCAAGCGCATCGACCAGACAGCGTCTAGATACTGTGTCCATTGGCTTCTTTTGTGAGTTGAAAAAAGGCCGGTTTGGCCGGCCCGCGCAATTTACTCAGGGCCACCTGTCAAGTCAAGATTAAATTGCCACGAATCATATATTCGTTCAGCTTTAAGCAAGGTCTGTAGCGGAACTCAGATAAATGATGGGCAAGTTATATAAGGCAGTTCTGAATGACGGCCATAACAATGCTGGAGATAGTTATTGTGCTGTAGCCGTTGAGAAACAGGCCGAGGCGCATTGCGCGCCCCGGCGGATATATCAGTCGAGGATCAGGTGCGGCAGGAAGCGGCTGGAGTCCTTGGTGATCAGGCTGTCGTCTTCACGCACGCCGATACCGGCGGCCTGGTCGCCGATGACCCAGGAGCCGATCAGGGTGTAGCTGTCGCCAAAGCGCGGCAGCGGGGCGAAGGACTGCAGGATGTAGGGCGCGTCGGTGTAGGGGCCGTCTTCCTTGACCACCTCGTCCTGCGGGGTGCGCAACTCGATGTTGGCGCCTTCGCGGGAAAAGAACGGCTTGCGCACCCAGCCCTTGGGCACCTCGCGTTGCGGGTGTGGGTCCAGGTGGGTTTCCAGCAGGTTCGGGTGGCCCGGGTGGGCTTCCCAGAGCAGCGGCAGGATGCCCTTGTTGGAGAGGATGGATTTCCACGCCGGCTCGAAGAACTGCGTGTCGCTGGCGGCGATCGCCGCGCCGAAGGGCTCGTGGAAGATGAACTCCCAGGCGTGCAGCTTGAACAGGTGCGGGATCCAGCGGTCCTGCAGATCGACGAAGCGGCCTTCGGCGGTGAGGCCGATGTCTTCCACGTCGATGTGCCGCGACTCGATGCCGGCCTTTTCCGCGATCAGGCGCAGGTAGTCGGTGGTGGCGCGGTCCTCCACCGAATCCTTCATCGAGGCGAAATAGAACGGACGCGTGATCCCCAGCTGGGCGAAAGCCTGGTGCAGCCGGGTGTCGATGCTGTTGAACTGGTCGGCATGCCGTGGCAGCAGGCCGCGCTCGATGTTCTGCTCCAGCCAGCCCCATTGGAACGCCGCGGTTTCATAGAGGCTGGTGGGGGTGTCGTAGTTGAGCTCCAGCAGCTTGGCCGGGCCCTGGCCGTTATAGGAAAAATCCAGGCGGCCGTAGAGGTGCGGGTGACCCTCGAGCCATGAAGTGCGGATCATGTCGTAGAAGGCCGGCGGAATGCTCAGGCGATCGAGCAGGGCCTCGCTGCGCACCACCCGGTCCACCAGGTCCATGCACATCTCATGGATCTCGGTGGTCGGGTCTTCCAGGTCGTCCTCGATCTGCTTGAGGCTGAACTGGTAGTAGGCGCTTTCGTCCCAGTAGGCTTCGCCGTCGATGGTGTGGAACAGGAAGCCGAGCTTTTGCGCGGTCTGTCGCCAGTCCGGGCGTTCGTTGCAGAGGATCTTCTTCATGGCGCGCCTCCTTAGCTGCTCGAGCGTCCCGAACTCCAGCTCGAGGAGCTGGAGCCGCCCCAGCCGCTGCGGGCGCTGGCCTGGCTGCCGAAGCCGCCGCGGGAGGTAGAGGAGGACACGGACATCGGCCGGGTGGTGGTCCGGAAACCGCTGCCCGACTGCGCCTGGCGCGACTTGGAGAAGGTCGAGCCGCTGGCGATGCGCTGGTTGAGCGTCGAGTTGGCATAGCTGCCGCGGTCGTCGCGATAGCGGTAGACCGGCTCGGAGTAATAGTTGCGGTTGCCGCCGCTGAGCAGGTTGCCGATCAGCAGGCCGGTGAGCAGGCCGCTGTCATTGCTGCTGAACGACGAGCTGCGGCCAGCCTCGGGGCTGACCCCGGCCGCTGCCAGCTGTTCGCGGGTGAAGGCACCCTGGGCGTTGATTTCAAAGCCGCCGAGCTTGGGCACGAACTTGCCGCTGGAATCCACCTGGCACCAGTTTTCGACGAAGTCGGCATCGCAATCGGCCTGGTTGTCGTAGACCGGCGCCTGGGCGCGGTGCTCCGCCATGGCCTTGATATAGGCATCGGAGCAGACGTCCACGGCGATCTTGCCGTCCACGCATTCCTGCACCGACTGGAAGTTGAATTTCTGCTGGACCGCGAGGGTCTCCGGCTCCGAGTTGCAGCCCGAGATCGCCAGGGCCACCGAGGCGGCCAGGGAGAGCTGAACGTATTGGCTTCGTTTCATCGAGGGCTCCGTGCGGTCGATCAGTTCTGCGAAGGGGTCATGCAGGCGGCGTTGAGCAGGCCGACGCTGATGGCCACGGCGGCGACATAGATGCCGGCGGCAATTTCGCCGTTGCGGATGCGCTGCGAAGTGCCCTTGAGCACCAGGCTGGTCATCAGGAACGCCAGCAGTTGCACCACGGCGGCGATCAGCGCCCAGACGGCGAAGTCCAGCAGGCTGATGGAGTAGGCGATGACGTTGCTCGCCGGGATGGCGAAACCGATGATGGCGCCGCCCAGGGCGATGGCGGCGGAGACGTTGCCCTCGCGGATCAGCTGGAATTCCTTGTGCGGCGTCAGGCGGGTGTAGACGAACTGGAACAGGGCGAACAGCACGGCCGCGCCGAGGATGTAGGTCAGGAAACCGACCACGGCGAATTTGTTCAGGGAGATGGAAAGGGCTTCAAGCATGGGTTCTGGTCCTTGTCAGAGGGTTTGCAGGTCGGTCATGTATAGGGAAATGCCCAGTGAGGTCACCAGGCTGACGCTGCCGTCGGCGTATT
The DNA here is from genome assembly GCF_017351415.1 of Pseudomonas sp. FW305-25. NCBI lineage: Bacteria > Pseudomonadati > Pseudomonadota > Gammaproteobacteria > Pseudomonadales > Pseudomonadaceae > Pseudomonas > Pseudomonas sp. FW305-25. The sequence continues at coordinate 6,211 of NZ_JACNDE010000037.1, forward strand.
GCTCCACGGAAAACAGCAGGAACTCGCGGCGATTGGTCAGGCCGGTGTCGCGGGCATAGAGCATCGAGTGGCTTTCGAAGGCGAAGGTCTCGTCCGGCTTGGACACCTGCTCGCGCAGCGGCACCAGCTCGGTCTGTCCGGCTTCGGTGCCCCATTCGCGCAGGTACTCGACGCCGTCGAGGCTGTAGGTGGGCTGGCCGATCAGGCTGTTCGGGCCGGCCAGGCGCCGCAGCTCGGCTTCGCTGTTGACGGCCTGGTTGCTCAGGTAGTTGAACAGGATGATCGATTTGACCTGGCCGTCGATGCCGCCGCTGGTGTGCACCTGCAGCCAGTAGTCTTCGTCGTCCAGGTAGTAGCGCGACAGCCATTCGGACTGGCCCAGGTCCACCAGGCCTTCGCTGTAGACCGCCTGGTCGCCGGGAATCGCTACGCGGCTGTTGTCGGCGAGCAGCAGCTTGAGGCTGGCATCGAAGCGGATGCCCGCGCCCATGCTCAGGCCCAGTGGGCCGGTGGCGAAGCTCGAGCTTGTGGTGGCCGGGGCCTGGAGCCCCAGAAAGCGTTTAAACCATCCCATTGTCGATGTCCTTGAGGCGGCTGGAAGCGATGTAGAAGAGTTCGCCGCCCTGGATCCGCGTATCGCTGTGCGGGTTGATCTGCGGGTGTTGCGCGCCGCGGGCGCGGTAGCCGATCAGGGTGGCGTTGTAGCGTTCCTTGAGGTGTACGTAGAGCTCGGCGAAACGGCCTTCGTAAGTCTCGGGCAGGCGCATGACGTATTGGGTGGCGCCCTGGCCGACGCACAGCAGTTCGTTGATCACCACCGAGGAGCCCGGGTCCTGGGAGGAGCGCACCAGCATCTCGATGGCCATGCTCGAGGTGCACTCCAGCTTGGGGGCGTAGGAGGCGGCCAGGGTGGCGATTTCGCTGTCGTTGAAGTGGGCGACCACATGGCCGCTGGGGCGCAGTTGGTTGATCGCCAGCACACTGGCCAGGGTCAGGTCGTCGGAACTGGTGCGCACCAGTACCCGTTCGGCGCCGGGCACCCCGGCGCGCAACAGCAGGGCCGCGGACGACAGGCTTTCGCCCTTGACGAAGGCGGCCTTGCCCTGCATCGGGTTCTCGTCGAGGCTGGCGTCGCAGATGACGATCAGGTTGTCGTTGGAGGTTTCGTCCTGCAGCAGCAATTCGATCACCCGCTCGCTGGACGCGCCTTCCCAGCCGACCAGCACGGTATGCCCGGTCTTGCCGGTGAAGTCGCCTTTGCCTTTCATGCCTTTTCTCCATAGGTCCATAACGCTGCTGGTGGTCTTGCCGATGGCCGCGGTCAGCAGCGCGATGCCGCCGAGCATCACCCACACGGCGACGAACACCCGGCCGGCGGCGGATTGCGGCGACAGGTCGCCATAACCCACGGTCAGGGTGGTGGTGAAATAGAAATAGATGAAGGTCGCGGGCGCGGTGAGGTGCTGCTCGCCCAGGGCCACCAGGCCGAGATAGGAGGTTGCGGCATGCACGCCGAGTGCGATGGCCAGGCCCATCCAGCCGAAGCGCTGGAAGAAGGTGGCCGCGTATACCCGAAGCAAGATGAAAATCGACATCGAATCCCTGATTTCCTGATGAGCAGATCTATCCGTGATGCAGCGCGCCGTGCCCGGGCAAGGCATGGCTCATTGCCGCGCGGCATTAGACATCGGCTTGGCGCCGGATAAAAGCACTTTTGCTGCGATAAACCCCGCGAAGGCGCCAAAGATGTGCCCTTCGAAGGACACCCCGGCCCGTGGCAGGAACCCCAGGACCAGGCCGGAATACAGGAACATCGTCACCGCGGCGGCCAGCAGGCTGCTCCAGCTGCGCAGCAGCCAGGCGCGGGTGAGGATGTAGGCCCACAGGCCGAAGACCCAGGCGCTGGCGCCGACATGGATGCCCCTGAAGCCGAACAGCCAGACCAGCGCGCCGCCGAGCAGGATGATGATCAGGCTGGCCACCACGAAGCGCCGCTGGCCTTCGGCGATCACCATGGCGCCGAGGATCAGGAAGGGCACCAGGTTGGCGGTCAGGTGGGTAAAGGAGCCGTGGAGAAAGGGCGAGACGAGTATCCCCGGCAAACCCTGCAGGGTGCGCGGGATCAGGCCGAAGAGATTCAGGCTGTAGCCGCTCAGGCTGTTGAGCACCTGTGCGGCGATCATTACCAGGGCCAGGCCCGCCAGGGTCTTGAAACCATTTGCAACGGCCATCGAGGCCCTCCAGGAGGCCGAAAAAAACACAGGCGATTCACTGTAGGAGCGCAGCTTGCTCGCGATGGACTGGAGGGCGCCGCGCTCATCCAGGCAGTACGCGACATCGTTAACGACCATCGCGAGCAAGCTGCGCTCCTACAGGTTGAGTGGTGCAACAGCGCTGTTTACTCGGCCGACTTCTGTTTTTTCAGGCGCTCGAGGATGGCGTTGGCGCTGCCCTGGTCCGGCACGATGTTGGCTTCGCGCAGGCGGCGTTCCAGGTCGTTGCCGTTGCTCGCATCGGCCAGTTGCTCCTGGGCTTCCATTTCCGCCGCGCGCTGGTCTTGCTTGGCTTGGAGGCGGTTCAGGGTGTTGACCGCGGTTTCCAGCTTGCCGTTGGCGCCGCCGCTGGCGATCGAGGCGCTGACCTGGGCCTTCTGCACGCTCTCCCGGGCCTTGGCCATGTCCACTTGCTGGCGCAGGCTGCGGATGCGCGCTTCGGCCTTGCCGATGTCCTTGCGCATATTTTCGGCGTAGGCGCCGAATTCGCTGGCTTGCTTCTGCTCCGCTTCCAGGCCGGTGGTCAGGGTCGAGATGGCTTCGGCGACTTCCAGGGCCAGGTCTTCGCGGTTGGCCTGCAGCGAGGCGAGGGCCTTGGATTCCAGGTCGGCGATCTTCGCGGTGAATTCGCTGACCCGCTCAGTGGACAGCTTGTGCTTGGCCATGATGGTGACCAGCTCGCGCTTGGCGTTGGACAGGGCGTTGTCGGCGTCGCGGATTTCCTGGTCGAGGATGCGCAGGGCCTGCTGGTCGGCGATGCTTTCGCCGACTTCGTTGGCGCCGCCGCGCAGGGCGGTGAACAGTTTGTTCCAGATGGACTGAGTCATGTAGGTGTACTCCGGATTCTCGGCAATCAGTTGAAGAAGCTTTCGAAGGCTTCGGTGGCGCGTTGGACGTTGTCCACCAGGGTCTTGACCTCGGTCACCACGTTGGTCAGGTTCGAGCTGGCGCTCAGGGCGCCGAACATGTTGTAGACGGTCTGGCCGTTGGGCATGGACTCGATGCCGATCGAGGAGAGGGGGAACATCTCCCGGCTGCGCAGCACCGCGTCATTGAAGCGGGCGACGTCGTTGATCGACTCCAGGTCCACCAGCACGGTGTCGACGATGATCTGCTCGCCGACCACCGCGATGTAGATCGGCAGGCCGCCGAAGTCGTGCATTTCCAGCTTGATGCTTGGCTCGGCGCCTTGAATCAGGCTCAGGCCGATTTCGTTCGAGGTCACTTCGTCCAGGGCCTGCAAGGCGCCGAAGAGGCGGTCGATGGTCCAGTTCTCACCTGCGATCATGTCATTCTCCAATACCGGTGCGCCGCCGATCAGGGGTTGGCGCAGCTTCTTCTCAATGTGCTTGAGCACGCTCCGGTTTTCCGGAAGTACCCAGGTTTCGTGTTTCACATAACCAGCGGCACTCAGGCCCGCGCGCATCTGCTTCATGTAGAAGCTCGACGGCTTCTTGGCAGAAGCCTTGCTAGGGGCCTTGTTGCTGGAGGCCTTACTGCTGGAAGGTTTCGAGCGCTCTCCTTGTCGACTCTCTGAGGAAGCCGGTAGGTCAGCAGGCTGCCTGGCCGGGAGGGTCTTTTTCATGGGGTGACTCCGTTGTGCACGTATCACGCGTGAGAACATTACAGGGGATTTTGTTACGGCTCAATGACTCACGCGTGATATTTTTTCGCTCGGCTAAACAACGGTCGCAGGGCTCTGGAGCGGCATTTTGCGTTAATCAGCCGACTGCCGTGGCTCAGGGGGCATACCGGTGCCTGGGCGCTGGGCGAGGCTTTTCGGGCCTCGATCATTGCCCGGGCGATGTCGGGGTGTGGAATTTATACAGGGTGCAGGGGTAGCCGTCTGCCGTGATTGGATGACAGCTGTAGGCGTCGCCGACGAGCGTGGGAATGACCCGGGCCCAGAAATCCCGGGCCGGCCGGTTGTCATCGATGTGGACGATCTGCCAGTGCCCGGGCAGCTGTTCCAGCAGTTGCCTCACCACCTGCCGGCCGATGCCGCGACCGCGAAAGCGCCGGGCCACGAAGAAGTAGGCGAGGTTGTACTGCACCTCGGCAAAGTGCACCTGCTCGTCGACGATGGCAAAGCCCGCCAGTTCGCCGTCGACCCGCAGCAGCCAGGGACGGGTGCCGGGCTGGCGCCAGTATTCGGTCTTCGGCTGGATCTGGAACAGACCGTGGCGGCCGAGCTTGAGCGGCAGCCACTCGCTGAATTCGTACATGAAGAACTGCATCAGGTTTTCGATGCATTCCAGCTCGTCGCGCTGGGCCGGGTGCAGCTCGATCAGGCTCATGGTTCGAGGCTGCGCACAGTGTCGGTGGGCGAGGTGGCCTGGGCCGCGAAGTAGCGTTCGGCGCTGAGGCTGTACAGCAGGCTGGAGGGCAGGCCGGGGAAGTCGTCCAGTTCGCCGTCCAGGGTCAGGCCCAGGCGTTCCAGGGCGCGACGCGACGGCAGATTGTCGGGGCGCACCAGGCCGATCACCTGTTCCTTGCCCAGCACGCGGAACGCCAGGTGCAGCGCGGCGCCGGCCATTTCGCTGGCGTAGCCCTGGCCCCAGGCATCGACGGCGAAGCGAAAGTACAGGTTCAGCCCGGTGCGCTCGCCGAAGCGGCTGTGCATGACGCCGCCGAACCCCAGCACCCGCTCGGGCTGGGCGCGGTCGCAGACCACCCAATAGCCGAAACCCTGGTCCTGCCAGTGTTGTATCCAGCCCTGCAGCCGGTGCTGGCAGCTCTCGCGGCTGTCCGGGCCGGCCGGGTTATAGCGCTGAGTCCGCGGGTCGCTGTGGAGCAGGTGGGTGACGTCCAGGTCGGCGGCCGTTGGCGCGCGCAACAGCAGGCGGGCGGTGAGGGTGGTCGCGGAGGAGGGAGCATCGGTCATGGGATTCGTCCATACGCGAGGGGGGTATTTTTCTTCAATACACTGGGCGGCCTGCGCACTTACCTTGGTCACCGGACTCTCCGATTGATCCTTTGAAGGTGTGTGATGAGCGTAGTGTTTTCCATGGCGGCCTTCGCGCTAGCCTCTTCGATTACCCCCGGCCCGGTCAATATCGTGGCCCTGAGTTCCGGCTCGCAGTTCGGCTTTCGCGCCAGCCTGCGGCATGTCGGTGGCGCGACCCTGGGCTTTGTCCTGTTGCTGGTGCTGATCGGCCTGGGTTTGCATGAGCTGTTGCGGCTATGGCCGTTCCTCACCCGGGGCATCCAGCTGTTCGGGGTGGCTTTCCTGCTGTTCATGGCCTGGAAGCTGGCGGTGGACGACGGCCGGCTGAACAGCGATGGCCAGGCCAAGGCGCCGTCGGCCTGGTACGGCGCGATCATGCAATGGCTCAACCCCAAGGCCTGGCTGGCCTGCGTCGCCGGCATGGGCGCATTCGCCGCCAATGGCGAGGCGCTGCTGGTGTGGCAGTTCGCCCTGGTGTACTTCGTGATCTGCTACCTGTCGATTGCCTGCTGGGCCTACGCCGGGACGTTTTTGCGCCAGTACCTGAGCAACCCGAAGGGCATGCGCCTGTTCAACCGCAGCATGGCGGCGCTGCTGGCGGCGAGCGCGGTGTATCTGTTGTTGCCTTGAATCGGCGTTGGCTTTATCGCGAGCAAGCTCGCTCCTGCAGAGATCGCGTCCTCTGTAGGAGCGAGCTTGCTCGCGATGAGGGCGTCAGGTCTGCCAATCACCCGCGATACTGCCCCGGCGTCGCCGCCAGATGCTGCTTGAAGGCTCGCTGGAAGTGCGCCTGGTCGGCGAAGCCGGCTTCCAGGGCCACGTCGGCGATCGGCTCGCCGTCACGCAACCGGGACTGGGCGAACTGCACCCGCTGGTTGACCACGAAGGCGTGGGGCGTCATGCCGTAATGCTGCTTGAAGGCGCGGATCAGGTAGGACGGCGACAGCTCGGCAGCCTGGCAGATTTCCTCGAGCTTCAGCGAGCGGGTGCAGTGTTGGCGAATGTAGTCGGCGGCCCGTTGCAGTTTCTGGTTGCTCTCGCGCGGCGGTCGGCTGGCCGGGTTCAGGCGCTGCTGCAGGTCGCTGAAAAACGCCACCACGGCGCTGTGCTTGTGCAGTGTCTCGGTCTGTTCGTCCACCAGCACCTCATACAAACGGTTGAGCCCGGCATAGAGCTCGGGGTCGTCGCTGTGGGGCGTGGAAAAGGCGCGAAAGCCCAGGTCCTGGCTGAACCCCAGTTGATGCTGCAGGTCGGTCAGCCAGGAGGTATCGACATAGAGCATGAGATACGACCAGGGCTGGTCGTCGATGGGGTTGCAGGCGTGCACTTCGCCGGGGTTCATCAGCACCACGGTGCCGGCGCCGATGCGAAATTGCGCCTGCTCGTGCAGGTAGGTGCTGTGCCCGGCGGTGATGGCGCCGATGGAAAAATGTTCGTGGGCATGCCGGGCGTAACAGACCTTGCGCCCGTCGGCGATCGAGCGGGCCTCGATAAAGGGCAGCGCCGCATCGCGCCAGAACTGCGGGGCGGTATCGGGGCTGTGGCTCAAGCTCGGCTTCATCAAAGGCATCCCATCGGCAAGCGTCGGCCACCGAGTGTATTAGCTCTCGCCGGCGAAGGCTCGTTCCAGCGCGGCGATATCGAGTTTTTTCATCTGCAGCAGGGCCTGCATCACCCGCTGCGACTTGGCCGTGTCGGGGTCGGTCATCCAGTGGTTCAGCGCGCAAGGCACGATCTGCCAGGACAGCCCGAACTTGTCCTTGAGCCAGCCGCACTGCTGGGCCTCGGGCGCGCCGCCGTAGGACAGGGCGTTCCAGAAATGATCGATTTCGCCCTGGTTCTGGCAGTTGACCTGCAGCGAGACCGCTTCGTTGAACTGGAACACCGGACCGCCGTTGAGGCCGGTGAAGGTCTGCCCGTCGAGCTCGAAGGACACGGTCATCACCGAGCCTTCGGGGCGGCCGTGGAACTCGAAGCCGGCCTTGCCGTAGTGGGTGAGGGCGGTGATGCGCGAGTGCTCGAAGATCGAGCAGTAGAACTGGGCGGCGGCTTCGGCCTGGTGGTCGAACCACAGGCAGGGCGTGATGCGATGAATGTGCGACATGACGGTTCTCCTCGGCAGGTGGTCCACGCTTGAGCAAGCGTAGTCAGCCGATAGTCGTCCGGGGTTGCCGTAGATCGACAACTCACCGCCCTTCATCCGGGGGGCGGTGGGTGCATGACCGGTGGTCGCAGAATCCGGCCTGTTCGGCAAACTGCGCTTAGCTGTATGGAAAACCTCGCGGCGCGCGTAGGCCTTCGGCCACAGCGACGCCGCTCCAGGATCCCGTGAATCCTGTCCCCCCTCGGCCTGAGGAGTTGCGCATGTTGACACTCAATATCAATGGCAAGGACCAGCAGCTCGAGGTGCCCGCGGACATGCCGCTGCTCTGGGTGCTGCGCGATGTGGCGCACCTGACCGGTACCAAGTTCGGCTGCGGCATGGCGCAATGCGGCGCCTGCACCGTGCATGTCGACGGCGCGCCGCTGCGTTCCTGCGTGACCCCGGCCGCGACAGTGGCCAACGGGCAGAAAATCCTCACCATCGAAGGCCTGTCGGCGGACGGCTCGCACCCGGTGCAGCGCGCCTGGGCCGAGCTGGACGTGGTGCAGTGCGGTTACTGCCAGTCCGGGCAGATCATGTCGGCCGCGGCCTTGTTGGCGAAGATCCCGTCGCCCACCGACAGCGATATCGATCAGGCGCTGTCCGGCAATATCTGCCGCTGCGGCACCTACCCAAGGATCCGCGCGGCGGTCAAGCGCGCCGCTGAAATCGGCTGAGTCGGCATTAAGAGGGGCAAGGCATGATCACTGCATCACGTCGTGGATTTCTCAAAGGTGGCGCGCTGCTCGGCGGCGGGCTGGTGGTGGCGTTCGTCATCCCGGGAGCCAATCGTTTTGCCCGGGCGGCGAGCGAAGCGTTCGTGCCCAATGCGTTCTTGCGTATCGCCCCGGACGGGTTGGTCACCGTGGTGCTCGGCCATTCGGAAATGGGCCAGGGCATCTGGACCGGGCTGTCGATGCTGATCGCCGAGGAGCTGGATGCCGACTGGTCGAAGATTCGCGTCGAGCACGCGCCGGCCGCTGCGGTGTATGGCTTGCCGGCGTTCGGCGGGATGCAGATCACCGGCGGCTCGACCTCGACCTGGATGGAGTTCGACCGCTATCGCCAGGCCGGCGCCGCGGCCCGGCAGATGCTGATCGAGGCGGCGGCCAAGCGCCTGCAGGTGGCGCCCTCGACCCTGCACACCGAGCAGGGCTGGGTGGTGGCCGGCGACCAGCGCCTGAGCTACGGCGACCTGGCCAACGACGCCGGGCAGCTGCCGGTGCCGGACCCGGCCTCGTTGCGCTTGAAGGAGGCCAAGGACTGGCGGCTGATCGGCAAGCCGACCCAGCGCCTGGACACCCCGGAGAAAATCACCGGCCGTGCGCAATTCGGCATGGACATGTATTTCGACGGCCTGCTGACCGCCGTGGTCCTGCGTTCGCCGGTGTTCGGCGGCACGCTCAAGTTGTTCGATCCCCAGGCGGCGCTGGCGGTGCCCGGGGTGATCAAGGTGCTCCAGGTGCCCACGGGCGTGGCGGTGGTCGCCGAGCATTACTGGGCGGCCAAGCAGGGGCGCGATGCGCTCAAGGCCGAATGGGACCTGGGGCCGAACGCCAACATGAGCAGCGAAAGCCTGATGCAGAGCTTTCGCAAACTGGCGCTGACCCCCGGGACCAAGGCCGCCGAGGCCGGCGATGCGGCCGGGACCATGGCCAAGGCGACGCAGGTGATCAAGGCCGAATACAGCGTGCCGTACCTGGCCCATGCGCCGATGGAGCCGCTCAACTGCACGGTGCGCATCGGCGCCGACAAGTGCGAGATCTGGACCGGCACCCAGTTCCAGACCCTGGACCAGATGGTCGCGGCGAAGATCACCGGGCTCAAGCCGGAACAGGTGCAGATCCACACGCAATTTTTGGGTGGCGGTTTCGGCCGCCGGGCCAACCCGACCTCGGACTTCGTCAGCGAAGCAGTGGAGGTGGCCAAGGCCGCCGTAGCCCCGGTGAAAACCGTCTGGTCGCGGGAGGACGACGTGCGCGGCGGCTACTTCCGTTCGGCGTTCCTGCATCAGGCGCAGGTCGGCCTGGATGCCCAGGGCCTGCCGCTGGCCTGGCAGCATGTGCTGGTGGGGCAGTCGATCATGGCCGGCACCTCGTTCGAGGCCAGCTTCGTCAAGAACGGCATCGATAACACTTCGGTCGAGGGCCTGGCGGACGGGCCTTACCTGAAGGGCACGCCGAACCACCGGGTCGACCTGCATTCGCCGATGACCGGCATCACCGTGCTGTGGATGCGTTCCGTGGGCCATACCCACACCGCGTTCGTCGTCGAATCGTTGATCGACGAGATGGCCGCCGCGGTGGGCAAGGACCCGGTGGAATACCGCCGCACCCTGCTCAAGGATCACCCACGGCACCTGGGCGTGCTCAACCTGGCGGTGGAGAAGGCCGGCTGGGGCAAGCCCGTGCCCAATGGCCATGCCCTGGGCGTTGCGGTGCACGAGTCCTTCGGCAGCTATGTGGCGCAGGTGGCCGAGGTGTCCCAGGAGGCCGAGCGGATTCGCGTGCACCGCGTGGTCTGTGCGGTGGATTGCGGCATCGCGGTGAACCCGCAAAGCATCGCCGCGCAGATGGAGTCGGGGATCACCTTCGGCCTGGGCATGGCCCTGCACAGCCGCATTTCCTTCAAGGACGGCCGGGTGGTGCAGTCCAACTATCACGACTTCCAGGTGTTGCGCCTGAACGAGATGCCCGAGGTCGAGGTGCACATAGTCGCCAGCAGCGAGAAACCCGGCGGTATCGGCGAGGCAGGCGTGCCGCCCACGACGCCGGCGGTGGCCAACGCGGTGTTCGCCCTGACCGGCCAGCGCCTGCGCGAGCTGCCGCTGCAACTGGCGGGGGTGTGAGATGAAACGCCACCTGTTCCTCGGTTCGCTGATCCTGGTCGGCCTGGGCGGTTATGCCTCGGACCTGTTCGCCGCCGATGACCCGGCGCTGGCGGCGTTCGCGACGGTGCAGAAGGTGTTCCAGAGCCCGCGCTGCCAGAATTGCCATATTCCCGGGGATGCGCCCTTGCAGTTCGACGCCGGCACGCCCCATGCCATGGCCGTGGTCCGTGGCCTGGACGGCAAGGGCGCGGCGGGGCTGCCGTGCGCCACCTGCCATGGCGCAAGCAACCCGCCGGCCAGCTACGGCCCGCACGCACCGCCGGGGGCACCACACTGGAGCCTGCCGCCGGCGGCGCACAAGATGGCCTGGATCGGCCTGCCGGCCGACCGCCTGTGCCAGATGATCAAGGACAAGGCCAGCAACGGCGATCGCGACTTTGCCGCGCTGATCAAGCATGTCAGCGAAGACAAGCTGGTGCTCTGGGGCTGGAACCCCGGTGGCAACCGCGCGCCGGTACCGGTGCCCCACGACGTGTTCGTCAGCCAGTTCAAGCTCTGGGCCGAGGCGGGCGGACCCTGTCCGGCGGTCGGAAGTTGACGCCAGGGGCCCCCAGCGAGGGCTGGTTGCGGGGCAGTCGCAGGCCTCGGCAACTAAGCTCTATAGGTGATACCCGCCAATGGAGTGTGCGATGTTTTCCCCAGACAAGCCTGTCCAGGCACCGAACCAGGTGCCATCCCCGGAGGCGGACGACCCGTCCCGGCAACTGTTGCGCGATCAGAACCGCCGGGCCGAGCAGGAGCTGGCCGCGGTGCAGGTAGCCAACCTCGATAAACTGACCCTGCTGCCCAACTCGCACGGCTTTGCGGTGCTGGCCGGCGATGCGCTGCAGGCCTGCAAGGACCTGAACTGCCCGGCGACCTTGCTGCTGTTCGATCTTGACGACATCTACCGTATCGCCCGCGCTTATGGGTCGGAAGAAGGCGAGGCGGCGCTCAAGACCTTCGCCGACGGCCTGCGCATCGCCTTTCGCGAAAGCGACGTGGTCGGGCATCTGGAGTACCAGCGTTTCGCGGTGCTGCTGACCGGCTCGGAACGGATGGAAAAGCTGGCGATCATCACCCGCCTGCAGGCCATCCTCGACGAGCGCACCGCCACCCAGCAGTGCATTTACGACATCTGCTTCAGCATCGGCCAGATCGAGTTCGATCCGGCCCGGCCGGCCGATGTGGAAACCTTGCTGGCGGACGCCGACCAGACCATGAGCAGACCGGGCCGCGGGCCGCTGTTCAAGGCGTGAATGTTGGGCCGAGACGCAATACGGCGGGTTATTGCTCGGTGCCAGCCTGCCCTTGGAGCCTGTTTCGCAACTCGGTGATCACGCGCAGGGCCGTTTGAATGTCTTCAACTTCAAGTCCGGCCGACAAATCGTTGACCAGCGGGGTGTACAGGCGGATGGCCTCATTGAAGGCTGCCGTACCCTTGTCTGTCAGCGTCACGAGCTGCGCGCGCCGGTGATGCGGGTTGGGCTGGAAGGTCACCAGTCCTTCCTTCTCCAGATCGTTGACGATGCGCTGGACATTCTGTCGGTTGGCCTCCAGGTCCCGAGCGAGCCAGGCGACCGGCTGCGGGCGCTCTGCCGCCACGATCGCGCCCAGAATCTGCCAGCGGGCGCTGGTCAGCCCGAGGGGGGCGACTATCCGGTCGCCCCAGGCCAGCGTCAGGTTGCTTGCCCGGAACATACTCAGAATGAAGTCGGTCAGGGCAGCCCCGGCGGGGGTGGGTTCAGGTTCGTGCATAACGTTGTTATCCAGACAAAATGATTCTTCAGGGATATTGACATTATGATGTCAATATAGCAATTTGATTACGAATTCAGCCCTCACACCTGGAGCCTGCCATGTCTCTCATTCGCCCTATGGACCCCGCCTTTCCGATCGACCGCCAGATTACGCTCGAAGCCGCGCCGGTCATCCTGATCAACGTCTTCACCCTGGACCAGGCCGACGAGCCAACCTTCCTGCAGGCCTGGCAAGACGATGCCAGTTTTATGAAGCAACAGCCGGGGTTCATTTCCACCCAGCTGCATCGCGCCATCGGCGAAAGCCCGACCTATCTCAATTACGCGGTATGGGAGTCCAACGCGCATTTCCGGGCGGCCTTCGTGCATCCGGAGTTCAGGGCCAAGCTTTCGCACTATCCGTCCTCGGCGGTCGCTTCCCCGCATCTGTTCCAGAAGGTCGCGGTACCGGGCATCTGCGTCGCCTAGGCAGCCGATACCTGGCCCAGATGATTGCGGCCGTGAGGTGCCTGCCGGTCACTGCTGCATCCGCGCTCGCCGGCCGGTACAGCAGGCCAGCGAGCGCTCATGCCTCGCTGGCCGGCACCAGGAACGCGGCCTCCAGCAACTGCCGGGTGTAGGGATGCTGCGGCGCGGCGAAGATGTGCTGTGCGTCGCCTTGCTCCACCACCTGGCCATGCTTGACCACCATCAACTGGTGGCTCAGGGCCTTGACCACCGCCAGGTCGTGACTGATGAACAGGTAGGTCAGGTTGTACTTGGCCTGCAGCTTGCGCAGCAGCTCCACCACCTGGCGCTGCACGGTGCGGTCGAGGGCCGAGGTCGGCTCATCCAGCAGGATCAGCGCCGGCTTGAGCACCAGGGCGCGGGCGATGGCGATGCGCTGGCGCTGGCCGCCGGAGAACTCGTGGGGGTAGCGGTGCCGGGTTTCCGGGTCCAGCCCCACTTCCTTGAGCGCTTCGATGATCGCCTGTTCCTGCTCGGCGGCGCTGCCGATCTTGTGGATGCGCAGGCCTTCGCCGACGATCTGGCTCACGCACATGCGCGGGCTGAGGCTGCCGAAGGGGTCCTGGAATACCACCTGCATCTCCCGGCGCAACGGCCGCACCTGCTGCTGCGACAGGCCGTCCAGTTGCTGGCCTTCGAAGCGGATGGCGCCCTTGCTGGCGATCAGGCGCAGGATCGCCAGGCCCAGGGTGGATTTGCCCGAGCCGCTTTCGCCGACGATGCCCAGGGTCTGGCCCTGGGGCAGGCTGAAGTTGATGCCGTCCACCGCCTTCACATGGTCGACGGTGTGGCGCAGCAGGCCTTTCTTGATCGGGAACCAGACCTTCAGATCCTCGACCTGCAACAGCGGCGGGCCGACCACGTTGCTCGCCGGCTTGCCGCTGGGCTCGGCCGCCAGCAGTTCGCGGGTGTAGGGATGCTGCGGCGCGCGGAACAGCTCTTCGCAGGACGCCTGTTCGACGATGCAGCCGCGCTGCATCACGCAGACGCGGTGGGCGATGCGCCGGACCAGGTTGAGGTCGTGGCTGATCAGCAGCAAGGCCATGCCCAGGCGCGCTTGCAGCTCCTTGAGCAGTTCGAGGATTTTCAGTTGCACGGTGACGTCGAGGGCGGTGGTCGGCTCGTCGGCGATCAGCAGTTCCGGTTCGTTGGCCAGGGCCATGGCGATCATCACCCGTTGCCGCTGGCCGCCGGACAGCTCGTGGGGCAGGGCCTTGAGGCGCTTGTGCGGCTCGGGGATGCCCACCAGTTCCAGCAGCTCCAGGGTGCGCCGGGTGGCGACCTTGCCGATCAGGCCCTTGTGCAGGCCCAGCACCTCGTTGATCTGCTTCTCGATGCTGTGCAGCGGGTTGAGCGAGGTCATCGGCTCCTGGAAGATCATGGCGATGCGGTTGCCGCGAATATGCCGGATGGTTTTTTCTTTCTGGGTCAGCAAATCCTGGCCGGCGTACTGGATGGTCCCGGACGGATGGCGGGCCAGCGGGTAGGGCAAGAGGCGCAGGATCGAGTGCGCGGTCACCGATTTTCCAGAGCCGCTTTCGCCCACCAGGGCCAGGGTTTCGCCGCGCTTGATATCGAAGCTGATGCCCTCGACCACCCGTTGCGTGTGGGCGCCGACGCCAAATTCGACGGCGAGGTCGCGGACTTCGATCAGATTGTCCTGATTCATTTCATTTCCTCGGGTCGAAGGCATCGCGAGCGGACTCGCCGATAAATACCAGCAGGCTCAACATGATCGCCAGCACGGCAAAGGCGCTGATGCCCAGCCACGGCGCCTGCAGGTTGGATTTGCCCTGGGCCACCAGTTCGCCCAGGGACGGCGCGCCGGGGGGCAGGCCGAAACCGAGGAAGTCGAGGGCGGTCAGGGTGCCGATGGCGCCGGTGAGGATGAACGGCATGAAGGTCATGGTCGAGACCATGGCGTTGGGCAGGATATGGCGGAACATGATCGCGCCGTTCTGCATGCCCAGGGCGCGGGCGGCGCGCACGTATTCCAGGTTGCGCCCGCGCAGGAACTCGGCGCGCACCACGTCCACCAGGCTCATCCAGGAGAACAGCAGCATGATCCCCAGCAGCCACCAGAAGTTCGGCTGCACGAAGCTGGCGAGGATGATCAACAGGTAGAGCACCGGCAGCCCGGACCAGATCTCCAGGAAGCGCTGCCCGGCCAGGTCGACCCAGCCGCCATAGAAGCCCTGCAGCGCCCCGGCGATGACGCCGATGATCGAACTGAGCACGGTCAGGGTCAGGGCGAACAGCACCGAGACCCGGAAGCCGTAGATCACTCGCGCCAGCACATCGCGGCCCTGGTCGTCGGTGCCCAGCAGGTTGTCCGCCGAGGGCGGCGCGGGGGCCGGGACTTTCAGGTCGTAGTTGATGCTCTGGTAGCTGAACGGGATCGGCGCCCACAGCACCCAGGCGTCCTTGGCCGCCAGCAGTTCGCGGATGTACGGGCTCTTGTAGTTGGCCTCCAGGGGGAACTCGCCGCCGAAGGTGGTTTCCGGGTAGCGCTTGAGCGCCGGGAAGTACCAGCCGTCGTCGTAGTGCACCACCAGCGGCTTGTCGTTGGCGATCAGCTCGGCGCCAAGGCTGGCGCCAAACAGGATCAGGAACAGCCACAGCGACCACCAGCCGCGCTTGTTGGCCTTGAACAGCTCGAAACGCCGGCGATTGAGGGGGGACAGGTTCATCTCAATGCTCCCGGCTTTCGAAGTCGATGCGTGGGTCGACCAGGGTGTAGGTCAGGTCGCCGATCAGTTTCACCACCAGCCCCAGCAGGGTGAAGATAAACAGGGTGCCGAACACCACCGGGTAATCACGGTTGATCGCCGCCTCGAAGCTCATCAAGCCCAGGCCGTCGAGGGAGAAGATCACCTCCACCAGCAAGGATCCGGTAAAGAAGATGCCGATGAAGGCCGAGGGGAAACCGGCGATCACCAGCAGCATGGCGTTGCGGAACACATGGCCGTAGAGCACACGGCGCCTGGTCAGGCCCTTGGCCCGGGCGGTGACCACGTACTGCTTGTTGATCTCGTCGAGGAAGCTGTTCTTGGTCAGTAGGGTCATGGTGGCGAAGTTACCGATCACCAGGGCGGTCACCGGCAGCGCCAGGTGCCAGAAGTAGTCGAGGATCTTGCCGCCCCAGCTCAGCTGGTCGAAGTTGTTCGAGGTCAGGCCGCGCAGCGGGAACCAGTCGAAATAACTGCCGCCGGCGAACATCACGATCAGCAGGATGGCGAACAGGAACGCCGGGATCGCGTAGCCGACGATGATCGCCGAGCTGGTCCAGACGTCGAAGTGGCTGCCGTGGCGGGTGGCCTTGGCGATCCCCAGGGGGATCGACACCAGGTACATGATCAGGGTGCTCCACAGCCCCAGGGAGATCGACACCGGGAGTTTCTCGCGGATCAGGTCGACCACCTTGGCGTCGCGAAAGAAGCTGTCGCCGAAATCCAGGGTCGCGTAGTTCTTGATCATGATCCACAGGCGTTCCGGCGCCGACTTGTCGAAGCCGTACATCTTCTCGATTTCCTTGACCAGGGCCGGGTCCAGGCCCTGGGCCCCGCGGTAGCTGGACCCGGCCACCGAGACTTCGGCGCCGCCGCCGGCGATCCGGCTGGTGGCGCCTTCGAAACCCTCGAGTTTGGCGATCATCTGTTCCACCGGGCCGCCGGGCGCGGCCTGGATGATCACGAAGTTGATCAGCAGGATGCCGAACAGCGTGGGGATGATCAGCAGCAGTCGCCGCAGAATGTAGGCCAGCATCTTATTGCTCCACGCCGTCGGGGGCGGCCTGCGAGTGGGTGTCCGGGGTCACGGCCGGCTTGGCGTCGGGCTTGATCCACCAGGTCTGGATGCCGACGTCGTACTTGGGCGAGACGCTCGGGTGGCCTATGTGATCCCAATAGGCCACGCGCCAGGTCTTGATGTGCCAGTTGGGAATCACGTAGTAGCCCCATTGCAGCACCCGGTCGAGGGCTCGGGCATGGGCCACCAGGCTCTTGCGCGAGTCGGCGTTGATCAGGTCTTCCACCAGGGCATCGATGGTCGGGTCCTTGAGGCCGATGAAGTTGCGGCTGCCGGGGTTGTCGGCGCTGGAGGACTTCCAGTATTCGCGCTGCTCGTTGCCCGGCGAACTCGATTGCGGGAAGCCGCCGACCACCATGTCGAAGTCCCGCGAGCGCAGGCGGTTGATGTACTGGGAAACGTCGACCCGGCGGATCACCAGGTCGATCCCCAGGTCCGCGAGGTTGCGCTTGAACGGCAGCAGCACGCGCTCGAACTCGGTCTGGGCCAGGAGGAACTCGATCACCACCGGCTTGCCCTGGGCGTCGACCATCTTGTCGTCGACGATGCGCCAGCCGGCTTCCTGCAGCAGCTGGTAGGCATGGCGCTGCTGGGCGCGGATCATGCCGCTGCCATCGCACACCGAGGGCTGGAAGGCTTCAGTGAAGACCTGGTCGGGGATCTTGCCGCGCAGCGGTTCGAGAATCTGCAGTTCGTCGGCGTCGGGCAAGCCGGTGGCGGCCATTTCCGAATTCTCGAAGTAGCTGCGGGTGCGGGTGTAGGCACCGTTGAACAGTTGCTTGTTGGTCCATTCGAAGTCCAGCAGCAGGCTCAGGGCCTTGCGCACCCGCACATCCTGGAACAGCGGGCGGCGGATGTTGTAGACGAAGCCCTGCATGCCGGTGGGGTTGCCGTTGGGGATCTGTTCCTTGATCAGCCGGCCTTCGGCTACGGCCGGGATGTTGTAGGCGTTGGCCCAGTTTTTCGCGCTGGTCTCCAGCCAGTAGTCGAACTGGCCGGCCTTGAGGGCTTCCAGGGCCACGGTGTTGTCGCGGTAATAGTCGGTGGCCATGACGTCAAAGTTGAACTGGCCGCGGTTGATCGGCAGGTCCTTGCCCCAGTAATCCTTGACCCGCTCATAGCGCACCGAGCGTCCGGCCTTGACCTCGGCCACCTTGTACGGGCCGCTGCCGAGGGGGATTTCCAGGTTGCCCTTGGAAAAGTCGCGGTGTTCCCACCAGTGCTTGGGCAGTATCGACAGCTGCCCGAGAATCAGCGGCAGCTCGCGATTGTTGGTGTGCTTGAACTTGAACAGCACCTTGAGCGGGTCTTCGGCGATCACGTCCTCGACGTCGGCGTAGTAGCCGCGGTACATCGGCGCGCCGGCCTGCATCAGGGTCTGGAAGCTGAACACCACGTCTTCGGCTCGGATCGGATGGCCGTCGTGGAAGCGCGCCTCGGGGCGCAGGTAGAAACGCACCCAGCTGTTGTCCGGGGCTTTCTCGATCTGTCCGGCAATCAGGCCGTACTCGGTGAAGGGTTCGTCCAGGCTCTGGCGCATCAGGGTGTCGTAGATCAGGCCGATATTGTCCGCCGGCACGCCTTTGTTGATGAACGGGTTGAGGCTGTCGAAGCCGCCGAAGCCGGACTCGCGGAAGGTGCCGCCCTTGGGCGCGTCCGGGTTGACGTAGGCGAAGTGCTTGAAGTTCGCCGGGTACTTCGGCGGTTCGTTGTACAGGGTCAGGGCGTGTTGCGGAGCGGCCTGGACGAGGCAGGCGATCCCCGTCAGCAGCACGCCGCCGGCCCACGGGAGCAGGGTACGCAGGGGCATCATTGGGCTTTCTCCAGAGACTTCAGCCACCAGGCGCTCAGGCCCAGTTGGTAGGGCGGCGTAGTGACGAAGGCGAACCGGTTGCGGTACGCCAGGCGATGATAGTTGAGGTACCAGTTGGGGATGATGTAGTGCTGCCACAGCAGCACCCGATCCAGGGCCCGACCGGCGGCCAGTTGCTCGTCGCGGCTCTGCGCGGCGAGCAGGCGTTCCAGCAGGTGATCGACGATGGGATTGTCGATGCCCGCATAGTTCTTGCTGCCCTTGACCCCGACCTGGCTGGAGTGGAAGTACTGCCATTGCTCCAGGCCCGGGCTGAGGGTCTGGTTCAGGGTCATGAGGATCATGTCGAAATCGAACTGGTCCAGGCGCTGCTTGTACTGCGCCCGGTCCACGGTGCGCAGGCGCGCGTCGATGCCGATGCTGGCCAGGTTCTCGACGTAGGGCTGGAGGATCCGTTCCAGGTTCGGGTTGACCAACAGCAGCTCGAAGCGCAGCGGCTGCCCGTTGCTGTCGAGCAGGCGCTGGCCGTTGAGTTTCCAGCCGGCTTCGGCGAGCAGGCCCAGGGCCCGGCGCAGGGTCGCCCGCGGGATGCCGCGGCCGTCGGTCTGCGGCAGGCTGAAGGGCTGGGTGAACAGGCTGGCGGGCAACTGCTCGCGGTAGGGCGAGAGCAGCAGCCATTCATGGCCGACCGGCAGGCCCGTGGCGGAGAACTCGCTGTTGGGGTAGTAGCTGGTCGCGCGCTTGTAGGCGCCGCTGAACAGGGTGCGGTTGGTCCACTCGAAATCGAACATCAGGCCCAGGGCCTCGCGCACCTTGCGTTCGGCGAAGATCGCCCGGCGGCTGTTCATGAACAGGCCCTGGGTCTGGGTCGGGATCTGGTGCGCCACCTGGGCCTTGATGATGTCGCCGCGGTTGACCGCGGGGAAGTTGTAGCCGTTGGCCCAGTTCTTCGCCTGGTGTTCGATGTAGATGTCGAATTCGCCGGCCTTGAAGGCTTCGAAGGCGACGTCGCTGTCGCGGTAGAACTCCACCGCGACCTTGTTGAAATTGTTGAAGCCGCGATTGACCGGCAGGTCCTTGCCCCAGTAGTCCTTGACCCGCTCGAACAGCAGCGAGCGCCCCGGTTGCACCCGGGTGATGCGGTAGGGGCCGCTGCCCAGCGGCGGCTCGAAGGTGGTGGCCTTGAAATCGCGGTCTTTCCAGTAGTGCTGCGGCAGCACCGGCAGTTCGCCCAGGCGCAGGATCAGCAGCGGGTTGCCGGAGCGCTTGAAGACGAAGCGGATGCGCTGCGGGCCGAGGATGTCCACCCGCTGCACTTCCTGCAGGTTGGTGCGGTATTGCGGGTGGCCTTCCTTGAGCAGCAGCCGATAGGAAAACGCCACATCGTAGGCGGTGATCGGCTGGCCATCGTGGAAGCGCGCCTCGGGGCGCAGGTTGAACACCACCCAGCTGCGGTCTTCGCTGTATTCGACGGAACGGGCGATCAGGCCGTAGCTGGAAGTCGGCTCGTCGCCGGACGGCGCGTACTGGCCGGTGCCGACCATCAGCGGCTCGTTCAGCTCGTTGACCCCGTATTGCAGGAAGTTGGGCGTGGAAACCGGGCTGCTGCCCTTGAAGGTGTAGGGGTTGAGGGTGTCGAAGGTGCCAAACGCCATGACCCGCAAGGTCCCGCCTTTGGGCGCGGCGGGGTTGACCCAGTCGTAATGGGTGAATTTGGCGGGGTACTTGAGCGTGCCGAACTGCGCGTAACCATGACTTTCAGTGATCGTTGCGCTTGCGGGAAAGCTCAAGGCCAGACTGATTAGGGACAGGAGGAGGGGACGCATCAAGTCAGAGATCCGATCCAGGCGGCTTGGGCTTTGTGCTCCGTACAGTAACAGCTTGTATCGACAGGAAAAAGGCCGCCCCGGGATGGCCACGACATTTGCTTGTCGCCGCTGGATACAGCGCAATCTGTAGCCGCTGCCGAAGGCTGCGATCGACCGGTACGGTCGCGGCGATCTTGCTGGCGCAGGAGGGCCTGCGCCAGGAGCTGCAGATCAGTGAGGCAGGTAGACGGTCAGCATCTGGCCTGGCTTGAGGGCCTGGCCGGCGCGGGGATTCCAGCGCTTGAGGTGCTGCATCTCGACGTTGAAGCGCTTGGCCACCATGTACAGCGAATCGCCTTGCTTGACCTTGTACTGGGTCGACTTCTTGTCGGCGCGGGCGACCAGGGTCTTCTTGCCGGAAGCCTTGGCGCTGGTCTTGCTGCTGGCCTTGGCCCGGGTGTCCTGCATGACCAGGGTCTGGCCGACCTTGAGCTGCTTGCCGCTGAGCTTGTTCCAGCGTTGCAGGTCCTTGACGTCGACCTTGTTGGCCTTGGCGATCTGCGACAGGTTATCGCCACGCTTGACCCGGTAGTTGCGCTTGGCCTGGGCCATTTCGCGACTGTCGGCACCCTCGAACACCGGCTTGAACGAACGCTGGCTGATCAGCTCTTCGGGTTTCATGGTCGACAGGCTGGCGCTCAGCAGTTGCGCCTTGGACGTCGGCACCAGCAGGTGCTGGGGACCGTCGATGGTGGTGCGCTGCTTGAAGGCCGGGTTGAGCTGGAACAGCTCGTCTTCGTCGATATTGGCCACCGCGGCGACCTTGGACAGGTCCATGCGCTGGTTGATCTCGACGACCTGGAAGTAGGGTTCGTTGGCGATCGGGTTCAGGTTCACGCCATAGGCTTCCGGCGCCAGCACCACCTGGGACAGGGCCAGCAGCTTGGGCACGTAGGCCTGGGTTTCCGACGGCAGCGGCAGGTTCCAGTAGTCGGTGGGCAGGCCGAGCTTCTCGTTGCGCTCGATGGCCCGGCTGACCGTGCCTTCGCCGGCGTTGTAGGCCGCCAGGGCCAGCAGCCAGTCGCCGTTGAACATGTCGTGCAGGCGGGTCAGGTAATCCATGGCCGCGGTGGTCGAGGCGGTGATGTCGCGACGGCCATCGTAGAAGCGGGTCTGGCGCAGGTTGAAGGAACGCCCGGTGGACGGGATGAACTGCCAGAGGCCTACCGCGTCGGCCCGGGAATAGGCCATCGGGTTGTAGGCGCTCTCGATCACTGGCAGCAGGGCCAGCTCCAGCGGCATGTTGCGTTCTTCAAGGCGTTCGACGATGTAATGGATATAGAGGCTGCCGCGTTCGCTGGCATTCTCGAGAAACGAGGGGTTGCTGGCGAACCACAGGCGCTGCTGTTCGATGCGCGGGTTGACGCCGATGCCTTCTTGCAACTGGAAACCTTCGCGCATGCGCTCCCAGACGTCCTGGGGCAATTGCGGGCTGGGTTTTTCATTCAGCCAGATGGGTTTCTGCTTGATGCGGGCGTTGAAATTCTGGGTGTGCGAAGCGTCGGTTTGCGGGACGTGGCTCGTGCTTTGGCAGCCCGCCAGGGTGGCGGACACAGCCACCGCGATGGCTTGAGCCAACCGCGTCAATGCGTCTGAATTGATGGATTTACGAATAGATGACGACATTGGCTGGAAGTAAGTTCCGGGCAAAAATGTCGGGCGATTCTAGAAAGCGCACCCGGTGCGGTCAACCATTCAGAATTTTCGTACCAACCCGCAACCTGCTTAGAACTTATCTTTCCAAGCCCGCAAGGCAGCAAAAACCGCACTCTGGGCCCGGTTATCGAGGCCATTCCGTTCGTCCGCTTTTTGTTTAACGGATGTTTCACCGGTACGCAGGAAAGGATTGGTGAGCTTTTCCAGGGCCAGGGTGGAGGGCAGGGTCATGCGGCTGTTTTCCCGCAGTTCGCTGACTTTGCGCAGGCGCTCGGCGATGTCCGGGTTATCCGGTTCCACCGCCTGGGCAAAACGCAGGTTGCTCAAGGTGTATTCGTGAGTGCAGTACACCAGGGTGTCCGCGGGCAACGCGGCCAGGCGGCTCAGCGAATGGTGCATTTGCTCCGGCGTGCCCTCGAACAGGCGCCCGCAACCGGCGGCGAACAGGGTGTCGCCGCAAAACAGCAGGCCGTGATGGTAGTAGGCAATATGCCCCAGGGTGTGCCCGGGCACCGCGTAGACGTCGAAGTCCCAGCCAAGGATGCTGGCCCGGTCATTGTCGTTCAGGGCCACGTCGCGCCCCGGGATGTTTTCGTTGGCCGGGCCCCAGACCTTGGCGCCGCTGGCTTTTTTCAGCTGTTCGACACCGCCGACATGGTCGTGGTGGTGATGGGTCACCAGGATATCGCTCAGCACCCAGCCCGGGTGCTCGGCGAGCCAGGCCTGCACCGGTGCGGCGTCACCCGGGTCGACCACTGCGCAACGCTGATGGCTGTGGTCCTGTAACAACCAGATGTAGTTATCGGTGAACGCGGGCAGGGCACTGATCTGTATCATCGTTGGAGTCGCCAAGCGGAAAACATTGGCGCATCTTAGAACTTCTTGGCGGGTTGGAGAATGCAATGACCGATAAAGCGTTCGCTCAGGCCGATCCTGACTGGCTGGCCCTGATCAGTGCCGCCCGTGAGTGGCTGTCCGGGCCACTGGGGCAATTTCTGCTGGATGAAGAACGGCGCATGCTCGACGACGAGCTGGGGCGCTTCTTCGGCGGCTACCTGGTGCATTACGGCCCGTCGGCGCAAACCCCGCCGGCGGCGCCCCAGGTGCAGCGCAATGTCCGCCTGGGCGCGCCGCTGCCCGGCGTCGAGATCGTCTGCGAGGAGCAGGCCTGGCCGCTCAGCGAGCATGCTGCCGATGTGGTGGTGCTGCAGCACGGCCTGGATTTCTGCCTGTCGCCCCACGGCCTGCTGCGCGAAGCCGCCAGCGCCGTGCGACCGGGCGGGCATCTGTTGATCGTCGGTATCAATCCCTGGAGCAGCTGGGGCCTGCGGCATGCGTTCGCCCATGACGCCTTGCGCAAGGCGCGCTGCATTTCCCCATCGCGGGTCGCCGACTGGTTGAACCTGCTGGGCTTCGCGCTGGAGAAACGCCGCTTCGGGTGCTATCGTCCGCCGCTTGCCTCGGCGGCCTGGCAGGCTCGGTTGGCCGGCTGGGAGCGCAAGGCCGGCGACTGGCAACTGTCCGGCGGCGGCTTCTACCTGCTGGTGGCGCGCAAGATAGTGGTCGGCCTGCGCCCGGTGCGCCAGGTACGCCGCGAGCCGATGGGCAAGCTGGTGCCGCTGCCGATGGCCAAGGTCAACCGCCGGCACAGCGAACCCCCTCTTTAATTCAGCCGGGCCGAACCTGCCCGGCTTGGGCGTTGTCGATCGACGATCGGCAAGCCACAGGTATTTTCGATTGGAAGTCTGGCATGAGCGATAGCGTAGAAATCTTCACCGACGGCGCCTGCAAGGGCAATCCTGGCCCGGGAGGCTGGGGCGCACTGCTGGTGTTCAAGGGCGTGGAGAAGGAACTCTGGGGCGGCGAAGCCAACACCACCAACAACCGCATGGAGCTGATGGCGGCGATCCGCGGCCTGGAAGAGCTCAAGCGCGAGTGCCAGGTGGTGCTGGTCACCGACTCGCAGTACGTGATGAAAGGCATCAACGAGTGGATGGCCAACTGGAAAAAGCGCGGCTGGAAAACCGCGGCCAAGGAACCGGTGAAAAACGCCGACCTGTGGCAGCAGCTCGATGAGCAGGTCAACCGCCACCAGGTCACCTGGAAATGGGTGCGCGGCCATACCGGCCACCACGGCAACGAACGGGCCGACCAACTGGCCAACCGCGGCGTCGACGAGGTGCGCGGTTACAAGCAGGCCTGATGCGTTGAGCTTGTAGTCAGTTGCAACGCAGCGGCCGTTCGAGCCGCTGCTTCACTTCCCGCATCGCGCGGGGCGAATCCACCAGCACCGCGTCCATCTTCAGGCAGGCGGCCGCCTGGTAATCCTCGGCGGTGTTGATCCCGATCGCCAGCATCCGCACCTTGCCTCGGGACTGGAAGCAGTCCACCGCGGCGGGCGTCCACAGCCGGGCATCGACCTTGGAGCGGGCCTCGCCCAGGGTGAAGGCCTCGACCAGTTGCACCGGGCGCCGGTACTCGAAGGCCACCCAACTGGCGGGCGCCGGCGGCGCCGTGCAGCTGTGGGCCAGGGCGACGCTGGCCAGTCGATCCCGGGTGTTGTCCCGGGACTCGAACAGCCGCGCCTGCGGATAGTGCGCGAACGCCTGCTGGTAGCTGGCATCGGTGGAGTAGATCAGCACCCGGTTCCAGGCATGCAGCTGCTCCAGCACCTGGGCGACCGCCTTGGCCTGGGGCGCGGCGGGCAGGGCCTTCATATCGAGAATGACCGGCACCGAGCCGGGGATCGCCGCCAGCGCCTGCTGCAATGAGGGGATGGTCGCCGCCTGGGAGCGATAGGGAAAGGTCACCTGGCCATCGGCCGCGGTCTGCTTGAAGTTCCAGCCGGCATTCAGTGTTTGCAACTGCGCCAGGGTTTTCTCGCTGACCGCGCCGGAGGCCGGGGTATTGGCGCTCAGGTCCGCCGGTCGATACAGCACCGGCACGCCGTCGCGGCTCAGTTGCACGGTCAGCCAGAGCATGTCGACGTCGTTGCGCAAGGCGTTGTCGATGGCCAGCAGGGTGTTCTCGGGAAAGTCCGCGGCGCCGGCGCGATGGGCGACGATCAAGGGGGCTTGTCCGGCGTCGAGACCGGCAACGGGAGGCGATGAGCAACCGCTGATGAAGGCCGAGGCCAGCAGCAGCGGGATAATCTGTCGGGCTTGGATCATGGGGGTGATTCCCGGCGTGGGCCGGCCATCGAAGCGGCCTGCCAAAGTGGAGAGGCGGCCACGGCAAGATCCATGGCTAGCGTGTCAGCGGCGTACGGTAGCGCAATACGCGCGGTCGAGCGCGCTCATTTGAAGAGACGCGCCCCGCGCTGGTTAAATTAGCGGCTTGCCCATAGTGCTGGAGCCTGCCATGCCTGCTTCATCCCATGCCGATACGCTGGCGTTCCTGCGCGAGTCGCTGGACACCGAGCCCGAAGGCCTGAGCTACAGCCCGCAGGGTATTACCCGGATGGTTCACCGGGCCCTGCCACCCTGGGGCGCGATCGAGTGCGTGCGGGTGGCCGAAGGGCCGCACCGCTTCGAGATGCGTCGCGACCTGCATCAATTCGTGCTCTACCACCCGGGGGCCGTCAGCGATGGCGAGGTCAGCATCGACGGCCAGCGCCTGGCGGGGGCGCGGATGCTGGACCAGATCATCGATTTCGTGCCGGGACGAGCGCTGTTCGAGGGCTGGACGGGCGAGCGGGCGCGGATCGGTTACGTCCTGGTGTCCGTCGACGACGCGCAATTGAGCCGGATCTGTCCGTCCTACCAGCCCCAACAGGACCTCAAGCCGCTGATCAGCTGTCATGACGTGTTCCTGCGCGGCCTGCTGGAGCGCCTGTGTCTGGTGGCGGGCGAAAGCGACACCGAGACCCTCTACCTGGAGTCCCTGGTCATGTTGTTGATGCACGAGGTGCGCAAGTTGCAGCGCTTGCCCGAAGGCCTGCCTGCCGGCGCCGGAGAGTTGGGGTCGTTGCAGCGCCAGCGGCTGGACGACTACATCGGCGCATCCCTGGCCAGCGAGATACGCCTGGCGGACCTGTCGAACCTCGTCAACCTGAGCCCCTATCATTTTTCCCGGGTGTTTCGCCGTTCTTACGGCATGTCGCCGTACCAGTACCTGCTGCATTGCCGGGTCGAGCGGGCCAAGGAGCTGATCGGCACCAGCGACCGCAGCCTGTTGCAGATCGCCCTGGATACCGGTTTCGCCGGCGCCAGCCAATTCTCCCGCACCTTTCGGCGCATCGTCGGGCTCGCCCCGAGCGAGTTGCGCCGGCCCTGAGCGCCAAGTCAGCAAGAAACGTCAACACAACAGCAGCCACTGCAAAGCAGGCGCCTGGCCCGCTGGTTAGTCTGCTCCTCACTGGCGGCCGGCGCTTGTCTCGGTAGGGCCGCCGCCAGGATCGGGCAAGCAGCAGGCCGGACCCGCGATCCAACCCAGTGGAGAAGCAATGATGAAAAACGTTCGTGGATGGTTGATCGGTGTGTTGGCGAGTACGGCGCTGTTCGTTGGCATCGCCAATGCGCAAGTGCAGGGCAAGATCGAGGAAATGGGCGGGTTTTATTACCTGACCCGGGGCTACACCGCGGCGCAGGTGGCGGACTTCTACTGGCGCAGCCTCAACGGCTGGTCCGAACATCCGGAGCAGATGGCCAGGTACTACACCGCGGACAGCGCCTTTGAACTGGCCTACGCTCCCGTCGCCGACTTCCCGGACAGCGGTTTCAAGCGCGTCAACCGCGGGCGCCAGGAAATGACCGACTATTTCACCAACTTCAGCAAGCAGCTCGGCAACCTGAAATACAGCGACCCTGCTGGCTGGACGATCCTGCAGACGACCGACAAGGACACCTACGTGTTCGAGTACAGCAGCGACGGTGTCATCCGGGCCAGCGGCAAGCCTTATCACCAGAACTTCATTGCCATCCTGCGCATGGCTAACGGCCAGATCCAGCAGGTGCGTGAGTACTGGGACCCCTATGTGGCCCTGCGCGACTTCAATCTGATCCAGAAGACGCCATGAGCGAACGCTGGCCGGGGCCTGCCTGACAGGCTCCCGGCCATGGCTTGTGTCATATCGCCAGGATTGCCGCGCCAGTCGCAGGTCCGGATAGGCGGTCGGGTTCGGGCAAATCGCGGCCGGCGTTCAAGGGGCGCCCGGTGGCGCGAGAGCGTGCTAAAATCCCGCGCCTTGAAAGACTTCCACCGTTGAGAACTGACCCCTGATGGCCAACAGATCTGTTGTACTCGATACCGAAACCACCGGCATGCCGGTGACCGACGGCCACCGGATCATTGAAATCGGTTGCGTCGAGTTGATGGGACGGCGCCTGACCGGTCGGCATTTCCACGTCTACCTGCAACCGGATCGCGAGAGCGACGAGGGCGCGATCGGCGTCCACGGCATCACCAACGAGTTCCTGGTGGGCAAGCCGCGCTTCGCCGAAGTCGCCGACGAGTTCTTCGAGTTCATCCAGGGCGCGCAGCTGATCATCCACAACGCGGCGTTCGACGTTGGCTTCATCAACAACGAATTCGCCCTGATGGGCCAGCACGACCGCGCCGACATCACCCAGCACTGCACCATCCTCGACACCCTGTTGATGGCCCGGGAACGCCACCCCGGCCAGCGCAACAGCCTCGATGCCTTGTGCAAGCGCTATGACGTCGACAACTCCGGCCGTGAGCTGCACGGCGCCTTGCTCGACTCGGAGATTCTCGCCGACGTCTACCTGACCATGACCGGCGGCCAGACCAGCCTGTCCCTGGCCGGCAATGCCTCGGACGGCAACGGCAGCGAAGGTTCGGGCAACAGTGCCAGCGAAATCCGTCGCCTGTCGGCGGATCGCCAGCGCGGGCGGGTCATTCGCGCCAGCGAAGCCGAACTGGTCGAGCACCAGGTGCGTCTCGAGATCATCGCCAAATCCGCCGGTGCCCCGGCGCTCTGGACCCAGCTGGCCGAAGCCAAGGCCCAGCAGCAGTAGTTGTTCGTGGGCGACCTTTTGTTACAGGAGGTCGTTGACGGGGTTCCGCGCCGGCCCCCGAGCTTCTACCCTGAGGTGATTGGCGGACCCTTGTTCGCCGCCTCAGGATGCCTGGTGCCATGTACAAAGACCTGAAATTCCCCGTTCTTATCGTGCATCGCGACATCAAGGCCGACACCGTCGCCGGCGACCGGGTGCGGGGGATTGCCAGGGAATTGGAGCAGGAAGGCTTCAGCATCTTTTCCGCGGTGGACTACGCCGAAGGGCGGCTGGTGGCCTCGACCCACCACGGCCTGGCCTGCATGCTGATCGCCGCCGAAGGCGCCGGGGAAAACACCCACTTGCTGCAGAACATGGTGGAGCTGATCCGCCTGGCCCGGGTGCGCGCGCCGAACCTGCCGATCTTCGCCCTGGGCGAGCAGGTGACCCTGGAAAACGCCCCGGCCGACGCCATGAGCGAGCTCAATCAGCTGCGCGGCATTCTTTACCTGTTCGAAGACACCGTGCCGTTCCTGGCGCGCCAGGTGGCGCGGGCGGCGCGCAATTACCTCGATGGCCTGTTGCCGCCATTTTTCAAGGCGCTGGTGCAGCACACGGCCGACTCCAACTATTCCTGGCACACCCCGGGGCACGGCGGTGGCGTGGCCTATCGCAAAAGCCCGGTGGGGCAGGCGTTCCATCAGTTCTTCGGCGAGAACACCCTGCGTTCGGACCTGTCGGTGTCGGTCCCGGAGCTGGGTTCGCTGCTCGATCACACCGGGCCCCTGGCGGAAGCCGAGGCGCGGGCGGCGCGCAATTTCGGCGCCGACCACACCTTCTTCGTGATCAACGGCACCTCGACCGCCAACAAGATCGTCTGGCATTCCATGGTCGGCCGCGACGACCTGGTGCTGGTGGATCGCAACTGCCACAAGTCGGTGCTGCACTCGATCATCATGACCGGCGCCATCCCGCTGTTCCTCTGTCCGGAGCGCAACGAGCTGGGGATCATCGGCCCGATCCCCCTGAGCGAGTTCAGCCGCGAGTCGATCCAGGCCAAGATCGACGCCAACCCGCTGACCCAGGGGCGGCCGCCCAAGGTCAAGCTGGCGGTGGTCACCAACTCGACCTACGACGGCCTTTGCTACAACGCCGAGCTGATCAAGCAGAGCCTGGGCAACAGCGTCGAGGTGCTGCATTTCGACGAGGCCTGGTACGCCTACGCGGCCTTCCATGAGTTCTTCGAGGGGCGTTACGGCATGGGCACCTCGCGCAGCGCTGACAGCCCGCTGGTGTTCACCACCCATTCCACCCACAAGCTGCTGGCCGCCTTCAGCCAGGCCTCTATGATCCATGTGCAGGACGGCGGCGCCCGGCAGCTGGACCGCGACCGCTTCAACGAAGCCTTCATGATGCACATCTCCACCTCGCCGCAGTACAGCATCATCGCCTCGCTGGACGTGGCCTCGGCGATGATGGAGGGGCCGGCGGGGCGCTCGCTGCTGCAGGAAATGTTCGACGAGGCCCTGAGCTTCCGCCGGGCCCTGGCCAACCTGCGCCAGCACATCGCCGCCGACGACTGGTGGTTTTCCATCTGGCAACCGGAGCGGGTGGAAGGTATCGACCGGGTCAGCACCGCGGACTGGCTGCTGGAGCCGGAAGGCGAGTGGCACGGGTTCGCCGGGGTCACCGACGACTATGTGCTGCTGGACCCGATCAAGGTCACCCTGGTGATGCCCGGGCTTACCGCTGGCGGTGCCTTGAGCGAGCGCGGGATCCCGGCGGCGGTGGTCAGCAAGTTTCTCTGGGAGCGCGGCCTGGTGGTGGAAAAGACCGGCCTGTATTCGTTCCTGGTGCTGTTTTCCATGGGCATCACCAAAGGCAAGTGGAGCACGCTGCTGACCGAGTTGCTGGAGTTCAAGCGCAACTACGACGCCAACGTCAGTCTCGCCGCCTGCCTGCCGAGTATCGCCCAGCAGGACATGGCCCGTTACCAGGGCATGGGCCTGCGCGACCTGTGCGATCAGTTGCATGCCTGCTACCGCAGCAATGCCACGGCCAAGCACCTCAAGCGCATGTACACCGTGCTGCCGGAGGTGGCGATGAAGCCCGCCGACGCCTACGATCAGTTGGTGCGGGGCGAGGTCGAGGCTGTGTCCATCGATGCCCTCGCCGGGCGGGTGGCGGCGGTGATGCTGGTGCCGTACCCGCCGGGTATTCCCCTGATCATGCCGGGCGAGCGCTTCACCGAGTCGACCCGCTCGATCATCGATTACCTGGCTTTCGCCCGTACGTTCGATAGCAGCTTTCCCGGCTTTGTCGCGGATGTGCATGGATTGCAGCATGAAGACGAAGGCAATGGGCGGCAGTACACCGTCGATTGCATCAAGGTTTGAGGACGTTTCCCGCTATGCAGCCAATGATCAATCCCAAGTACCCCGGCCTGTCGGTGCGCGTTGCCGACGACGGTTTCGCCGCGTATGTCTGGGGCAGCGATTTCAGCTTCGAAGTCAGCGCCTATGCCCAGGCACAGAGCGAGCAGGTGGTGGCCAAGTGGCCGTTGCACCCCATTACCCCGTACCGCAAGTGCTACGGCATCGACCCCGAAGAGTTCAGCAGCTATCGCGATGCCGCCGACAGCGCGGTGTTCATGGCCTACCTGGACGACGAGCCGGTCGGCCATGTGGTGGTCAGCACCAACTGGAACGGCTACGCCCATATCGACGAGTTGGCGGTACATGCGCCGGCGCGGCGCCACGGGGTGGCCAAGGCCTTGCTGGATGTGGCGCAGTTCTGGAGCCGCAAGAAAAAACTGCCGGGCATCATGCTCGAGACCCAGAACAACAACCTGGGGGCCTGCCGCTTGTACGAGCGCTGCGGTTATGTGGTCGGCGGCATCGATCACCTGCGTTACCGCGGGATCGATCCGACCACGGCCGAGGTGGCGATTTTCTGGTATCGGCTGTTCAACGACGAGCTGGCGCGGCAAGCCGGGGCCT
Source organism: Pseudomonas sp. FW305-25 (assembly GCF_017351415.1). NCBI lineage: Bacteria > Pseudomonadati > Pseudomonadota > Gammaproteobacteria > Pseudomonadales > Pseudomonadaceae > Pseudomonas > Pseudomonas sp. FW305-25. The sequence goes on from NZ_JACNDE010000037.1 coordinate 36,810, forward strand.
AGCCGGCCAGCATCCCTTCAGCCTTTTCCGTGAGGGTTTCCAGCAGCGCTTCCAGGGTTGGCGAGGATGGACTGCCGCCGCGGGTCAGCGCATAGAGGGTGATCGGGATCGGCGGCGACAGCGGGCAGACGTCCAACCCGCCTTCGCGCGCCCCGAGGGCGGTGAAGGGGTCGACAATCGCCAGGCCTTCGCCGGCCTCGACCATGCTGCGCATCATCTGGTGGGTTTGCACTCGGGTGTGGATGCTTGGGCTCGGGCGCAGGTTCTGCAGCTTGCTGTCGAGGGCCACGCTCAGCGGGTCCTGGCCTTCCAGGCCGACCATGGCCTGGCCCGCCAGGTCCTGCAGGGAAATGTACTTCTGCTTCGGTTGCAGCCAGCCGTGGGGCGCCAGCAATTGCAGCTTGCCCTGGGCCAGGGCCACGCACTGGATATCGGGGTGATCGGGGTTGTGCAGGCTCAGGCCCAGGTCGCCTTCGCGCAGCAACAGGCTCTTGACCATGTCGCGGGTGGCCTGGCTGGCGAGGTGGCACGGGGTGTCGGGAAAGCGCCGGCGCAGGGCGGCGATGCTCTGCGGCAACAGTTGCTGGGCCAGGGGCGGGGTGCTGATGATGCGCAAGGGCGGCGCCTGGTATTGCTTCAGGCTGTCGGCCAGGCGTTGCACGGGTTCGAAGGCGTCATACAGGGTGGCGATCGCCGGTTGTAGCTCGCGGGCCTCGCGGGTGGCTTGCAGGCGTCCGCGAACACTGGCGAAGAGCATGAAGCCCGATTGGCTTTCGGCGTCGCGCAGGATCGTTTCCACCTCGGCCACCGGCAATTGCAGCAGCTCGGCGGCCGTGCCCAGGTGTCCGGTTTGCAGGAGCGCCTGAATCACTTCGATATGACGTAAACGCATGCTTGAAGTCCATGTCCAGCCGGTGGGGGATTCACACTGAATCCTAACCCATGTCCGCGCCTATGACTTCTGCTCATAACGGTACGTTATGAAGGAAGGATGGTCTCGGGTTCGCGAATGAGGGTGATGCCCGATTGCACGAGGAGGAACTGGTTGTCGTCCATTTTGTTGACGCGATCGCCAATGGCCAGGCGATAGGTGGTGACAGGCTCCGAGCCGGCGATGCCCTCTGGCGAGGGGGTGGATTCCTGGAACTCATGCACCGAATAGACGCGGCCTTCCGCGTCCCTTGCATGAAATTGTCCGACGAGTACTGCTGCCATCTTTAGAGCCTCTGGAGATAAAACACTCAATTTGCGGTCCTGTAGACCGTGCCTGGGCGAACTAAGTTTAGCGGCGGAAAAAAAATAGTCCGCGGCCCTGATTGCAGCTGGCGTACAGCGGCGTGAAGCCTGGAAAAGCTCACGGAACTTCCTTCGACGGGTGGCTGTGGGCGGGGTGGATCATCTATAACTACCAGCCTCCTCAACCAGAAGTCGGGAATTCGCTATGAGCAACGTCTACACGATTGCAGTGCTGGTGGGCAGCCTGAGAAAGGCCTCGATCAACCGGAAAGTGGCGCTGGCCCTGGCGGAACTGGCGCCGGCCAACCTGCGGCTGAAGATTGTCGAGATCGGCGATCTGCCGCTTTACAACGAAGACATCGATGTGGATCCACCGGCAGCCTACAGGACTTTCCGTGAACAGGTGAGTGCAGCCGACGCCGTGCTGTTCGTCACTCCGGAATACAACCGCTCGGTTCCCGCGCCGATGAAAAACGCCATCGACGTGGGGTCGCGCCCCTACGGCAAGAGCGCCTGGAGCGGCAAGCCGGGGGCAGTGATCAGCGCATCCCCGGGCGCCATCGGCGGTTTTGGCGCCAACCATCATCTGCGCCAGTCCCTGGTGTTCCTCAATGTGCCATGCATGCAGCAGCCTGAAGCCTACCTGAGCGGCGCCGGTTCGGCCTTCGACGAGGCGGGCAAGCTGTCCGAGTCGGTCAAGCCGTTCCTGCAGAACTTCATCAATGCCTACGCCCAGTGGGTCGAGCAGCACAAAAAGCTCTGATCCTGCTACCGCGGGAGTCGGCCGACCGGCTCCCGTGGGTGATGGATATTCCGCTTGTCATGGTAAAAGCGCTTTACCGCATATCTGAATATTCATATATTCGCCGCTCCCAATGCCTGGAGTGGCCCTGGTGTCCGACTCTCTCAATCCCGCCGAGCTGTTCAAGGCGCTTGCCGACGAAACCCGCAGCCGCATCGCCTTGCTCGTGACCCGCGAAGGCGAGTTGTGTGTCTGCGAGCTGACCGCCGCCCTGGGCCAGAGCCAGCCGAAGATCTCCCGGCACCTGGCGCTGTTGCGCAGCTGCGGCCTGCTGGCCGACCGCCGCCAGGGGCAATGGATCTATTACCGGCTGCACCCGCAGTTGGCCCCCTGGGTGACCACCCTGCTGCAGGACACGCTGCAGGCCAACAGCCCCTGGCTGCAGGCCGACCTGCAACGCCTGCAGACCATGATCGATCGCCCCGTGCGCTGCTGCTGAATTCTCATCACCTTCACTTTTCCTGCTCAAGGCTGCCCGGCATGCTGACTGCTTCATTGATTTTCCTGCTGACCATTACCCTGGTGATCTGGCAGCCCAAGGGCCTCGGCGTGGGCTGGAGCGCGGTGTTCGGCGCGGTGCTGGCACTGCTGTTCGGGGTGGTGCAGCTGACGGATATCCCGGTGGTCTGGCAGATCATCTGGAACGCCACCGGCACCTTCGTCGCCTTGATCATCATCAGCCTGCTGCTCGACGAGGCCGGGTTTTTCGCCTGGGCCGCCTTGCATGTGGCGCGCTGGGGGCAGGGCAGCGGACGCAAGCTGTTTGCCTTCATGGTGTTGCTGGGGGCGCTGGTGTCGGCGCTGTTCGCCAATGACGGGGCGGCGTTGATTCTCACGCCGATCGTGATTTCCATGCTGCTGGCGTTGCGTTTCTCCCGGGCCGCGACCCTGGCGTTCGTCATGGGCGCCGGGTTTATCGCCGATACCGCGAGCCTGCCGCTGGTGGTGTCGAACCTGGTGAACATCGTTTCCGCGGACTTCTTCAACATTGGTTTCAATCAGTACGCCGCGGTGATGCTGCCGGTGAACCTGGTCAGTGTGGCCGCGACCCTGGCGGTGTTGCTGTGGTTCTTCCGCCGCGACATTCCGCAGGCCTACGACCCCGAAGAACTGGCACAGCCGGCCAGCGCGATCCACGACAAGGCCACCTTTATCGCCGGCTGGTGGGTGCTGGTTATCCTGCTGCTGGGGTGTTTTGCCCTGGAGCCGCTGGGCATTCCCATCAGCGCGATTTCGGCGGTGTGCGCGGCCCTGCTGCTGGGCATCGCGGCCAGGGGCCACAAGATTTCCACGCGCAAGGTGCTCAAGGAAGCGCCGTGGCAGATCGTGATTTTCTCCCTCGGCATGTACCTGGTGGTGTATGGCCTGCGTAATGCCGGGCTGACCACGCACCTGGCCGGCTGGCTCGACCGTTTCGCCGACTACGGCATCTGGGGCGCGGCCATGGGCACCGGGCTGCTGACCGCGGTCTTGTCATCGATCATGAACAACCTGCCCACGGTGTTGATCGGCGCGCTGTCCATCGACGCCAGCCAGGCCAGCGGCCTGGTCAAGGACGCGATGATCTACGCTAACGTGATCGGCAGCGACCTGGGGCCGAAGATCACCCCGATCGGCAGCCTGGCCACCTTGCTCTGGCTGCATGTGCTGGAGCGCAAGAATATTCATATCGGCTGGGGCCGCTACTTCAAGGTCGGCATCGTACTGACCCTGCCGGTATTGCTGGTGACCCTGGCGGCGCTGGCCGTGCGCTTGTCGGTGATGTGAGGGTCCACCGCGCACCCTGTAGGAGCCAGCTTGCTCGCGATAGCGTCATACCTGACACACCACGGTGCCTGCATCGCCAGCAAGCTGGCTCCTACAGGGGGCAGGCGGAGGCTCAACTGGTTCCGGGGACGTTCGGCCAGAGGTCCGCCACCAGGAACAGGCGTTCGGCTTCTTCCCAATCGCCGGCGCGGTTTTCCGTCAGGCGCACCAGCAATTGCGCCGGAGCGTGCGGGTCGAGTTCCTCCAGCCAGGCTTGCAGCCGGGGGGCGCTCCAGGTTTGTTCCGCCGGGTAGGACGCTGGCGCCAGCCAGGCCTGGCGCGGCAAGGGTTGCCAGCGCCCGGGGGGGCTTTGATCGATAAAGGCCGGCCAGTCGCGCTGATGCAGCCAACGCCCGCGCAGGTGCTGCGGGTGGGCGCCGCGGGGCGGTTGCGTGGTGCCGGGCCAGGGGTAGAGCAGGTAGCCGCCGAGCCACAGGTGGGCGCTGAAGTCCTGGATATCCATGGCCGCCAGCACCTCCAGGCTGTCGGCCCGGGCGGAGATCGGCAACTGGTGTTCGTTCAGGTGCGCCAGCTTGCGGTCCAGGCGGTCGTGGCAGCCGGGGCCCAGCCATAACGCGGTGTCCGCGCCGTTGCCCGATTGCGGGCCGAGGTAGAGCTTGATCGCCAGTTCCAGGTGGTGAATGCCGTCGCGGTCGCGCAACAGCATGTCCAGTTCGCCCAGGGTGTGGCCGGCGCGGCGGATCGGCAGGTTGGCCGCCAGCAGCTCGACACCGGGCGCGTGCTGTACGGCAAATTGCCACAGGCGTTCGTAGTAGAGCCCCAGGCGCTTGGTCGGCCCGAGAGCCAGCCAGCGGCGCAGGGCACGGCCGTCCTGGTCCAGCTGGCGCAGCCAGTGCGCCAGCAGCTGCGGCGCCTGCACCCAGTCGCTGCCGGCCAGTGGGTGGCGCTGCGGCCAGGGGGTCTCGTCGAGCATCGGCGGCGCGAGGATGACCCAGGCCAGGTCGCGCACTTCGGGGTGGCGCAACTGGCGGGGGAGGTCGAGCAAGCCGGGAAACAGGATCATTCTGCGAGCATAGCGCCTAACGTCGAGGCTGAAAGGATTTTGTCTATGGCCGGCTTTCGCCCATAATCTCTGCTTTGCCCGTCCCAGAACCCCTGCAGGAGCCCCATGGAGCAATTTCGCAATATCGGCATTATCGGTCGCCTGGGCAGTTCGCAGGTGCTGGACACAGTTCGCCGACTGAAAAAGTTTCTGCTCGCCCGCCACCTGCATGTGATCCTCGAAGACACTATCGCCGAAGTCCTGCCCGGCCACGGCCTGCAGACCTCCTCGCGCAAGTTGCTGGGCGAAGTCTGCGACATGGTGATCGTGGTCGGCGGCGACGGCAGCCTGCTGGGCGCGGCCCGTGCCCTGGCGCGCCACAACATCCCGGTGCTGGGGATCAACCGCGGCAGCCTGGGCTTCCTCACCGACATTCGTCCGGACGAGCTGGAGGTCAAGGTCGCCGAAGTCCTCGACGGCCACTACCTGGTGGAAAACCGCTTCCTGCTGCAGGCCGAAGTACGGCGTCACGCCGAAGCCATCGGCCAGGGCGATGCGCTCAACGATGTGGTACTGCACCCGGGCAAGTCGACGCGGATGATCGAGTTCGAGATCTACATCGACGGGCAGTTCGTCTGCAGCCAGAAGGCCGACGGCCTGATCGTCGCCACGCCGACCGGCTCCACCGCCTACGCCTTGTCCGCCGGCGGGCCGATCATGCATCCCAAGCTCGACGCCATTGTGATTGTGCCGATGTACCCCCATACCTTGTCGGGAAGGCCGATCGTGGTCGATGGCAACAGCGAGCTGAAAATCGTCGTGTCCAAGGATATGCAGATCTACCCGCAGGTTTCCTGTGACGGGCAGAACCATTTCACCTGTGCCCCCGGTGACACCATCACCGTCAGCAAGAAGGCCCAGAAACTGCGCCTGATCCACCCGCTGGACCACAACTATTACGAGGTCTGCCGGACCAAGCTCGGCTGGGGCAGTCGACTGGGTGGTGGAGGCGACTGATGCTCGATCCCGCGCGTAGCTACGACCTGATCGGTGACGTGCACGGTTGCGCCCTGACCCTTGAGCACTTGCTGGACAAGCTCGGTTATCGCAAGCAGGGCGGCGTCTGGCGGCATTCGTCGCGCATGGCGGTGTTCCTCGGCGACATCATCGACCGCGGCCCACGGATCCGCGAAGCCTTGCACATCGTCCACGACATGGTCGAGGCCGGCCAGGCGCTGTGCGTCATGGGTAACCATGAGTTCAACGCCTTGGGCTGGGTCACCCCGGCAGCGCCCGGCGGCGGCAAGCGCTTCGTGCGCGAACACACGCCGCGCCATGCCCGTCTGATCAACGAGACCCTGGCGCAATTCGAGCATTACCCCAACGACTGGCACGATTTCCTCGCCTGGTTCTACAAGATGCCGCTGTTCGTCGACGCCGGGCGTTTTCGCGTGGTGCATGCCTGTTGGGACGCCGGCCTGATCGAGCCGCTGCGGGCGCAATACCCCGATGGCTGTATCGACGAGCACTTCCTCCAGGCCTCGGCGATCCCCGGCAGCTTCGCCAATAACGTGTTCGACCGCCTGCTGCGCGGCACCGACATGCGCCTGCCCCATGGCTTGACCATGACCAGCGGCGATGGCCTGACCCGTTCGTTCTTCCGCACCAAGTTCTGGGAAGACGACCCGCAGACCTACGGCGACATCGTGTTCCAGCCCGATGCGCTGCCCGAACCGGTGGCCCGCACGCCGCTGTCCTTGGCGGAGAAAAACAACCTGCTGCGCTACGGCGTCGATGAGCCGCTGCTGTTCGTCGGCCATTACTGGCGCAGCGGCAAACCGGCGCCGATTCGCTCGAACCTGGCCTGCCTGGATTACAGCGCGGTGCTCTACGGCAAGCTGGTGGCTTATCGCCTGGACCAGGAAACCCGCCTGGACCCGGATAAATTCGTCTGGGTCTATGTCGAGCGGCCGGAGGAGTCCTTGCCATGAGTGCTGTTGCAGTATTGCGTCTGCCGTTGAATGTGGACCTGAGTGGCTTCGTCAAACTGCTGCAGCGCATGCAGGTGCCGCATCGGGTCAGCGAGGAAGCGGGGGAGCAGGTGCTCTGGGTGCCGGACGCCATCAGCGAGGATGTGCGTTCGTTGTACGAGCGTTTTCCGGCGGGCGACCCCGAGCAGCAACTGGACATCCCCGAGGTCGGCGCCGCCATGCGCCGCCCGGGGTTCGTCGAGCAATTGCGCCGTAGCCCGGCCACCGCGCTGATCCTGCTGCTGAGCCTGATCGTTGGGGCCCTGACCCTGCTCGGCGAAAACCTCGGCACCCTGCGCTGGCTGACCTTCCTGGAGTTTCGCGTGGTCGGCGACTACATCCAGTTCACGCCCCTGGCCGACAGCCTGGCGGCGGGGCAGTGGTGGCGCCTAGTCACGCCGATGCTGATCCACTTCGGATTCCTGCACATCGCCATGAATGGCATGTGGTACTGGGAGCTGGGGCGGCGCATCGAACAGCGCCAGGGCAGCATCAACCTGCTGGGCCTGACGCTGCTGTTCAGCCTGGTGTCGAACTACGCGCAATACCTGTTCAGCGGGCCGAGCCTGTTCGGCGGCTTGTCCGGTGTGCTGTACGGCCTGCTCGGGCATTGCTGGATCTATCAGTTGCTGTCGCCCAACCCGGCCTATCGCCTGCCTCGCGGAGTCCTGGCGATGATGCTGGTGTGGTTGCTGATCTGTATGTCGGGGCTGATCTCGGTGATCGGCTTCGGTGAAATCGCCAACGCCGCCCACGTCGGCGGGTTGCTCGTCGGATGCCTCACAGGTTTGTTGGGCGGCTTGTACAGTCGCCGTAAACTGGCCCTCTAATGCTGGAGACCGCTTATGTCGTCGTTTGTTGAAATGATTGAAAACATCACCCCGGACATCTACCAGAGCCTGAAACTGGCGGTAGAGATCGGCAAATGGTCCGATGGCCGCAAGCTCACCGCCGAGCAGCGCGAGCTGTCCCTGCAGGCGATGATCGCCTGGGAAATGCAGAACCTGCCCGAAGAGCAGCGCACCGGCTACATGGGCCCGCAGGAGTGTGCGTCGAAGTCGATCGAAGTGCCGAACATCCTGTTCAAATCGGATGCCATCCATTGATCGAGATCGGCCGTGGCTCCATCAGTAAAATGTCGGCGCGCCTGGACGGGGCAGATGTGCAGTATGCCTTTCGCCTTGGCGACACCGAGGTGCCGGTCAACCCATTGATCGGCAGCACCGTGCGCCTGGAATACCTGGGGGCGATCCACTGCACCCATTGCGGGCGCAAGACCAAGACCAGCTTCAGCCAGGGTTACTGCTACCCGTGCATGACCAAGCTGGCCCAGTGCGATATCTGCATCATGAGCCCTGAACGCTGCCACTACGACGCCGGCACCTGCCGCGAGCCGTCCTGGGGCGAGCGGTTCTGCATGACCGACCACGTGGTGTACCTGGCCAACTCGTCGGGGATCAAGGTCGGCATCACCCGCGCCACCCAGCTGCCGACCCGCTGGCTCGACCAGGGTGCCAGCCAGGCGCTGCCGATCATGCGCGTGGCGACCCGCCAGCAGTCCGGTTTCGTCGAGGACCTGTTCCGCACCCAGGTGGCCGACAAGACCAACTGGCGCGCGTTGCTCAAGGGCGACGCCGAGGCGGTGGACCTGACGCAAGTGCGCGACCAGCTGTTCGCTTCCTGCGCCGAGGGCCTGCGCGCCTTGCAGGAACGCTTCGGCCTGCAGGCTATCCAACCGGTCAGCGATGTCGAGCCGATCGAGATCCGCTACCCGGTCGAGCAGTACCCGGCCAAGATCGTCAGCTTCAACCTGGACAAGAACCCGATTGCCGAAGGCACGCTGCTGGGGATCAAGGGCCAATACCTGATCTTCGATACCGGCGTGATCAACATTCGTAAATACACGGCCTACCAGCTCGCCGTGCATCAGTAGAAGGATTCGCCGCATGCGCACCGAACAACCGAAGATGATTTACCTGAAGGACTATCAGGCGCCCGAGTACCTGATCGACGAAACGCACCTGACCTTCGAGTTGTTCGAGGACCACAGCCTGGTCCATGCGCAACTGGTGATGCGCCGTAACCCGGCGCATGGCGCTGGCCTGCCGCCGCTGGTGCTCGACGGCCAGCAGCTGGAGCTGCTGTCGGTGTCCCTGGGCGACCGCGAGCTGACAGCCGCGGATTACCAGCTGAGCGCCAACCACCTGACCCTGCAGCCGACCAGTGAATCCTTCACCGTCGACACCAGCGTCAGGATCCACCCGGAAAGCAACACCGCCCTGGAAGGCCTATACAAGTCCGGCGGCATGTTCTGCACCCAGTGCGAGGCCGAGGGCTTTCGCAAGATCACCTACTATCTCGACCGCCCGGATGTGATGAGCAAGTTCACCACCACCGTGGTGGCCGAGCAGCACAGCTATCCGGTGCTGTTGTCCAACGGCAACCCGATCGCCAGCGGGCCGGGCGAAGACGGCCGGCACTGGGCGACCTGGGAAGACCCGTTCATGAAACCGGCCTACCTGTTCGCCCTGGTGGCGGGCGATTTGTGGTGCGTCGAGGACAGCTTCACCACCATGAACCAGCGCGAAGTCGCGCTGCGCATCTACGTCGAACCGGAAAACATCGACAAGTGCCAGCACGCCATGACCAGCCTGAAGAAGTCCATGCGCTGGGACGAACAGACCTACGGCCGTGAGTACGACCTGGACATCTTCATGATCGTCGCGGTCAACGACTTCAACATGGGCGCCATGGAGAACAAGGGCCTCAACATCTTCAACTCCAGCGCCGTGCTGGCCCGCGCCGAAACCGCCACCGACGCCGCGCACCAGCGGGTCGAGGCGATCGTCGCCCACGAATACTTCCACAACTGGTCGGGCAACCGCGTGACCTGCCGCGACTGGTTCCAGCTGTCGCTCAAGGAAGGCTTCACGGTATTTCGCGATGCCGGCTTCTCCTCGGACATGAACTCGCGCACGGTCAAGCGCATCCAGGACGTGGCCTACCTGCGCACCCACCAGTTCGCCGAAGACGCCGGCCCCATGGCCCACGCCGTGCGCCCGGAAAGCTTTATCGAGATCTCCAACTTCTACACCCTGACCGTGTACGAGAAGGGTTCGGAAGTGGTCGGCATGATCCGCACCCTGGTGGGCGCCGAAGGCTTCCGCAAGGGCAGCGACCTGTACTTCGAACGCCACGACGGCCAGGCCGTGACCTGCGACGATTTCGTCAAGGCCATGGAAGACGCCAACGGCATCGACCTGGGCCAGTTCAAGCGCTGGTACAGCCAGGCCGGCACCCCACGCCTGGCGGTCAGCGAGGCCTATGACGCGGCGGCTAAGACCTACAGCCTGACCTTCCGCCAGAGCTGCCCGCAAACCCCGGACAAGGTGGAAAAACTGCCGTTCGTGATTCCGGTCGAGCTGGGCCTGCTGGATTCCCAGGGCGCGGCGATTGCCCTGCGCCTGGCTGGCGAAGCCGCCGCGCAAGGCACTTCGCGGGTGATCTCGGTGACCGAAGCCGAGCAGACCTTCACCTTCGTCGACATCGCCGAACAGCCACTGCCGTCCTTGCTGCGCGGTTTCTCGGCGCCGGTGAAGCTGAGCTTCCCGTACAACCGCGACCAGCTGATGTTCCTCATGCAGCACGACAGCGACGGTTTCAACCGTTGGGACGCCGGCCAGCAACTGGCGGTGCAGGTGCTGCAAGACCTGATTGCCCAGCATCAGCAGGGCCAGGCGCTGGTGCTGGACCAGCGTCTGGTCACCGCGCTGGCTACGCTGCTGGCCGATGACAGCCTGGACCAGGCCATGGTCGCGGAAATGCTTTCGCTGCCGGGCGAGGCCTACCTGACCGAGATCAGCGAAGTGGCGGATGTCGAGGCCATTCACGTGGCGCGCGAGTTCGCCCGCCAGCAACTGGCCGACCGCCTGTTCGATGCGTTGTGGAAGCGTTACCAGGCCAATCGCGAGGTCTCCAAGGCCACCGCCTATGTGGCCGAGTCCGAGCACTTCGCTCGCCGCGCCCTGCAAAACATCGCGCTGTCGTACCTGATGCTCACCGAGAAGCCGCAAGTGCTGGCGGCGGCCATCGAACAGTTCGACGCCGCCGACAATATGACCGAGCGCCTGACCGCGCTGGCGGTACTGGTCAACTCGCCGTTCGAGGCCGAGAAGGCCAAGGCCCTGGCGGTGTTCGCCGAGCACTTCAAGGACAACGCCCTGGTCATGGACCAGTGGTTCAGCGTCCAGGCCGGCAGCACGCTGCCGGGCGGGCTGGAGCGGGTCAAGGCCTTGATGCAGCACCCGGCGTTCAACATCAAGAACCCGAACAAGGTACGCGCGCTGATCGGCGCCTTCGCCGGCCAGAACCTGATCAACTTCCACGCCGCGGACGGCTCCGGCTATCGCTTCCTGGCCGACCTGGTGATCCAGCTCAACGGCTTCAACCCGCAGATCGCCTCGCGGCAACTGGCGCCGCTGACCCGCTGGCGCAAATACGACAGCGCCCGCCAGGCGCTGATGAAAGGCGAGCTGGAGCGCATTCGTGCTTCCGGCGAGCTGTCCAGCGATGTCTTTGAGGTCGTGAGCAAAAGCCTCGCCTGACGCCGGGCTTGGGCCTATGTAGGCTCGACAGCTGTAGCCGCTGCCGAGCCTGCGAGGCTGCGAAAAGCTCCGCAGGGGCTTGCCTGACGATCTCCCGTCCAGCCTCTTGCGTCCTTGCGGGCCGTTCGCAGCCTGCGGCAGCGGCTACAGGGTGGTGGTCAGGGCGCTGCTCAGGTCAGGGTGATAGTTCTTCGCGCCGATGGCGTGCAGGATGCCGACCCGCTCAAGCTTGGTGTGGACCTTGAGGTTGGCTTCGCACAGCTTCACCACGATCCCGCGTTTGTGCAGCTGGCCAATCACTTCCTCCAGCATCTGCAAGCCCGTTATGTCCATAAACGGCACGTGTCTCAGGCGAATGATCAGCACCCGCGGGTCGCTGTGGGTCTGCGCCAGCGCCCGCTCGAAAGTCTCCGCGGCCCCAAAGAACAGCGGCCCCTCGATGGTGTAGATCAGCACGCCCGGTGGCAGATGCAACTGGCCGTTGCCGTGCAGCTCGTGCTGCAGGTCCTGTTCCACCACCTGTTGCACCTCCACCGAGGAGGCCATGCGCCGCAGGAAATGCAGCATCGCCAGAATCACCCCGATATTCACCGCGATCACCAGGTCGCTGAACACCGTGAGGGTAAAGGTGGCCAGCAGAATCGCCACGTCCGCCCGGGGCGCCCGTTGCACCATGCGCTTGAAGTGGTGCAGCTCGCTCATGTTGTAGGCCACCACGAACAGGATCGCGGCCAGGGCGCACAGCGGGATATTGGCCGCCAGCGGCGCGAGAAACAGGATGATCAGCACCAGGACCAGTGCGTGGACGATGCCCGCCAGCGGGCTGCTGCCGCCGTTGCGGATATTGGTCGCGGTGCGGGCAATCGCGCCGGTGGCGGCGAATCCGCCGAACAGCGGCGTGGCCAGGTTGGCGATGCCCTGGCCGATCAGTTCCTGGTTGGAGTCGTGGCGGGTGCCGGCCATGCCGTCGGCCACCACCGCCGACAAGAGCGACTCGATGGCGCCGAGCATGGCGATGGCGAAGGCCGGGCCGATCAGGTCCAGCACCCGGGGCAGGCTGATCTCGGGCAACTGCAGCGCCGGCAAGCCCTGGGGAATGCCGTCGAAGGCACTGCCGATGGTGGCCACGCCGTCGAACTGGAACAGTGACTGCAGGGCCGTGGCCAGGGTCATGGCGACCAGGGGCGCGGGCAGGCGTTTGAGCTGCGCGACCCTGGGCACGCCCCACAACAGCGCCAGGCTGAGCAGGGCCAGCAGGGTGGTGGCCAGGTGCAGGTCGGGCAGGGCTTGCAGCAGGTGCCAGAGCTTCTGGTGAAAGTGCTCGCCGCCGACGGCGGGCAGGCCGAAGAAGTCCTTCCACTGGCTGACCCAGATGATCACCCCGATCCCGGCGGTAAAGCCGAGTATCACCGGGTCCGGGATGAACTTGATCAGGGCCCCCAGGCGGCTGATGCCCAGCAGGAACAGGATGATCCCGGCCATCATGGTTGCCAGTTGCAGGCCGTCGACCCCGTACTTGGCGGTGACCCCGGCCAGAATCACGATAAAGGCCCCGGTGGGCCCGGCGATCTGCAAGCGGCTGCCGCCAAACAGCGACACCAGCAGGCCGCCGACGATGGCGGTGTAGATCCCCTGTTCAGGCTTGACCCCGGAGGCGATGGCGAAGGCCATGGCCAACGGCAGCGCCACCACGCCGACAATCACCCCGGACACCAGGTTGCGGGCCCAGTGCGCGCGTCCCAGCAATCCGGCTTTCCACGCCTCGCGTATGGCAATCATGGGGCACTCCTGAAGTCCGGCTTGCAGAACACGCAGCTCAATCATAGCCAAAGCCGGGAGGCGCAGCCCCTGGCCTGAGTCAGTCTTTGCGCGGCTATCGGCTGCAGATGCTTGGGGATCGAGGGGCGCAGTCCGCGGCGTTGGTGTTCCAGCCTCAGCTACGCTTCGTACGTTGCCTCAGTATCGACTGAGCAGTCAGGTTCCAGGCGGAGTACGGTGGTTAACAAAAGATAACGTGGCGTCGATTGTCAGACGTTTCTAAAGCCCGATAGGATAGGTCAGCTTCCGAAGGGGCTCTAGATTGCAGGTTTCAGGACGGTGTCCTGGATCCCATGCCCCGAACGGCGCCCTGTAAAGGTTGAACGACCTAACAATAATAAATGGGGGAAAGGTCTATGAGTGAGCCTGTCATGGGTGTGAGTTCCTGCCGCCCGCCGGCCTTGCGCAGATTTGCGTTGCTGGCTACAGCGCTCTCGCTGTTTGGGGTCGCCCTGTTGCCGGCCCCGGTCCAGGCCGCTGCGTCCGCGGCGGACACTGTCTACTCCACCGAATCGGCCAAGGCCAGCAAGGGCCTGATGCTCGATGTCGTGCATGCCGGTTCGCGCCTGGTCGCTGTTGGCGATCGCGGGCACATTCTCTATTCCGACGACCAGGGCCAGACCTGGACCCAGGCCAAGGTGCCGACCCGGCAGCTGCTGACCGCGGTGTATTTCGTCGACGCCAAGCACGGCTGGGCCGTCGGCCACGATGCCCAGGTGCTCGCCAGCGAAGACGGCGGCCTGACCTGGACCAAGCAATTCGAAGACCTCAAGCGCGAAGCGCCGCTGCTGGACCTGTGGTTCCAGGACACCAGCAACGGTTTTGCCGTGGGTGCCTACGGCGCGCTGCTGGCCACCACCGACGGCGGCAAGCACTGGGAAGACGCCAGCGACCGCCTGGACAACGAAGACCAGTACCACCTCAACGCCATCGCCGCGGTGAAGGATTCCGGGCTGTTCATCGTCGGCGAACAGGGCAGCATGTTCCGCTCCGCCGACTGGGGGCAGACCTGGGAACGCCTCGAAGGCCCTTATGAAGGTTCGTTCTTCGGCGTGATCGGCACCGCCCAGCCCGCCACGCTGCTGGCTTACGGCCTGCGCGGCAACCTCTACCGCTCCACCGATTTCGGCAGCACCTGGGAACAGGTCGAACTCAAGGCGGCCCGCGGCAGCCTGGAGTTCGGCCTGTCCGGCGCCACGCTGCTGGACGACGGCTCGCTGGTGATCGTCGGCAACGGCGGCAGCGTGGTGCGCAGCACCGACAACGGCTTGACCTTCAGCGTCTACAACCGTCCGGACCGGATCTCCCTGGCAGCGGTGACGGCGGCCGGCAATGGCAACCTGATTCTGGCGGGGCAGGGCGGTGTGCGCTCGACCTCGGTGAATGGCGCCGATCTCGGAAAATAATCAGGGCAAGCAAGCCGGGCCAATAATAAGAAGGCGGGAACACTTCCATGAGCAGTCATCAAACCGACAAGGCGACGTTTCTCGAGCGTCTGATTTTCAACAACCGCCCGGCAGTGATCGTCATCTGCCTGCTGGTCAGCGTTTTCCTGTTCTGGCAGGCCACGCTGATCAAACCGTCCACCAGCTTCGAAAAAATGATCCCGCTCGAGCATCCCTTCATCGAGAAGATGATGGAGCATCGCAATGACCTGGCGAATCTGGGCAACACCGTGCGCATCTCGGTGGAAGCCAAGGACGGCGACATCTTCACCAAGGAGTACATGGAGACGCTGCGGCAGATCCACGACGAGGTGTTCTACATCTCCGGCGTCGACCGCTCGGGCCTGAAATCGCTGTGGAGCCCCAGCGTGCGCTGGACCGAGGTGACGGAGGAGGGCTTCGCCGGCGGCGAAGTGATCCCGCAGAGCTACAACGGCTCGGCCGACAGCCTCGACCTGCTGCGCAACAACGTGCTCAAGTCGGGCCAGGTCGGGCGCCTGGTGGCCAACGACTTCAAGTCGAGCATCGTCGACATCCCGCTGCTGGAGTCCTACCCGGACCCAGAGGACCAGGGCAAGCTGCTGGCCCTGGACTACCAGAAGTTCTCCCACGAGCTTGAGGAAAAGATCCGCGACAAGTTCGAGGCGCAGAACCCCAATGTGAAGATTCATATCGTCGGATTCGCCAAGAAGGTCGGCGACCTGATCGATGGCCTGATCATGGTGGTGATGTTCTTTGGCGTCGCCTTCCTGATCACCCTGGTGCTGCTGTACTGGTTCACCTGGTGCATCCGCAGCACCATCGCCGTGCTCATCACCACCCTGGTGGCGGTGGTCTGGCAACTGGGCCTGATGCACGCCGTGGGCTTTGGCCTCGACCCTTATTCGATGCTGGTGCCGTTCCTGATCTTCGCCATCGGCATTTCCCACGGCGTGCAGAAAATCAACGGTATCGCCCTGCAATCCAGCGGTGCCGACAACGCCCTGACCGCGGCCCGGCGCACCTTCCGCCAGCTGTTCCTGCCGGGGATGATCGCGATCCTCGCCGATGCCGTGGGCTTCATCACCCTGTTGATCATCGACATCGGGGTGATTCGCGAATTGGCCATCGGCGCGTCCATCGGCGTGGCGGTGATCGTGTTCACCAACCTGATCCTGCTGCCGGTGGCGATTTCCTATGTCGGCATCAGCAAGCGCGCGATCGAGCGCAGCAAGAAGGACGCGACCCGCGAGCATCCGTTCTGGCGCCTGCTGTCGAATTTCGCCAGCCCGAAAGTCGCCCCGGTATCGATCTTCCTGGCCCTGCTGGCCTTCGGTGGCGGCCTCTGGTACAGCCAGAACCTGAAGATCGGCGACCTCGACCAGGGCGCGCCGGAACTGCGTCCGGACTCGCGCTACAACAAGGACAATAACTTCATCATCAACAACTACTCCACCAGTTCCGACGTGCTGGTGGTGATGGTCAAGACCGCCTCCGAAGGCTGCTCGCGCTACGAAGCCATGGCGCCGATCGACGAGCTGATGTGGAAGATGCAGAACACCGAGGGCGTGCAGTCGGCGATTTCCCTGGTGACCGTGTCCAAGCAGATGATCAAGGGCATGAACGAGGGCAACCTGAAATGGGAAACCCTGTCGCGCAACCCGGATGTGCTGAACAACTCCATCGCTCGGGCCGACGGCCTGTACAACAACAATTGCTCGCTGGCGCCGGTGTTGATCTTCCTCAACGACCACAAGGCCGAGACCCTCGACCGCGCGGTGCATGCGGTGCAGGAGTTCGCCAAGGAGCACAACAAGGAGGGCCTGGAGTTCCTGCTGGCGGCGGGTAACGCAGGGATCGAGGCGGCCACCAACGAAGTGATCAAGCGCTCGGAACTGACCATCCTGGTGCTGGTGTACATCTGCGTGGCGGTGATGTGCATGATTACCTTCCGCTCGTGGGCGGCAACCCTGTGCATCGTCTTGCCGCTGGTGCTGACTTCGGTGCTGGGTAACGCGCTGATGGCGTTCATGGGCATCGGCGTGAAGGTCGCGACCTTGCCGGTGGTGGCGCTCGGGGTGGGGATCGGCGTGGACTACGGGATCTACATCTACAGCCGCCTGGAAAGCTTCCTGCGTGCCGGCC
This sequence comes from Pseudomonas sp. FW305-25, assembly GCF_017351415.1. Lineage (NCBI taxonomy): Bacteria > Pseudomonadati > Pseudomonadota > Gammaproteobacteria > Pseudomonadales > Pseudomonadaceae > Pseudomonas > Pseudomonas sp. FW305-25. The sequence continues at coordinate 53,678 of NZ_JACNDE010000037.1, forward strand.
TGCCGTTGCAGGAGGCCTACTACCAGACCCTGAAATCCACCGGCAAGGCGGTGCTGTTCACCGGCCTGTGCCTGGCCATCGGCGTGGCTACCTGGATCTTCTCGGCCATCAAGTTCCAGGCCGACATGGGCCTGATGCTGACCTTCATGCTCCTGTGGAACATGTTCGGCGCGCTGTGGCTGCTGCCGGCGCTGGCGCGGTTCCTGATCAAGCCGGAGAAACTGGCGGGGCAGAAGGGCAACTCGCTGTTCGCTCACTAAGCCCTCAAGGCTGCAAGCAAAACCGCGACCCAGGTCGCGGTTTTTTATTGCCCGTCTCCGTGACCTGTAGCCGCTGCCGAGCCCGCGAGGCTGCGATCGACCGGCAGGGTCGCGGCGGTCTTCCTGACCCAGGAGGGCCTTCGGCCCTGGCGCAGCCTGCGGCAGCGGCTACAGGGGGCAGTAGATGGCGAACTTTGCAATGCCACTACAGCCGCGCCGCGCCGGACCCGCTATCATGGCCGCTTTCCATTGCTGACTGACGACCATGACTGCCGCTACAGACACTTTGCTGACTGCCCTCCAAGCCTGCGACATGCTGGAAATCGATGGGCTGCATGCCTTCGACTTCACCCTTGACGACCAACAGTTGCTGATCGAATGCATGGACGGCCGCGCGGCCAAGCGCTGGAGTTTCAGCCTGGCCCAGGTCAGCGCCGCGACCTTCGACGACACCCTGCAGAGCTGGACCATCGTCGGCGATTGCGGTGAGCACCGCCTGGTGTGCATGAGTGCTTTCAGTGCCCGTAACGATGAGGAGGATGAACATGAGGATGCGTAACTTCTGGCCACTGCTGATGGCTGGCAGTGTCGGTGCCATGGCCGTGCAGGCCGCGCCGGTCGAGACCCAGGAACTGCTGGTCGGTTCCTACACCCAGGGCCAGAGCGAAGGCATCTACCGCCTCAAGTTCGACGGCCGCACCGGCAAGATCGACGCCAAGCCGCTGCAGGTGGTCAAGAGCGCCAACCCGTCCTGGCTGACCCTGTCCAAGGACCAGAAGCAGCTGTTCGTGGTCAACGAGAACGGGCCAGGGCAAGCCGACCCGATCGGCCGGGTCAGCAGCTTCGGCATCGAAGCCAAGAGCCGCAAGCTGAACCCGATCAACCAGGTGCAGAGCCTGGGCAACGAGCCGACGCATTCGAGCCTGAGCGGCGATGGCCGCTACCTGTTCGTCAGCAACTATTCGGTGGTCGAAGATCCGGGCGGCAGCCTTGCGGTAGTGCCGGTCAGCGCCGATGGCAAGCTGTCGCCGGTGGTCCAGCTCAGCAGCCACCCAGGCAGCCGGGTCAACCCCGAGCGCCAGGTGGCGGCCCACGTGCATTCGGTGGTGTCGTCGCCGGACGGCCAGTTCGTGTTCGCCAGCGACCTGGGCGCGGACAAGATCTTCGTCTACCGCTACGACCCCAAGGCCAACGCCGAGCGCCCCCTGACCGCGGCCGAGCCGGCGTTCGTCGAGCTGCCGCCGGGCAGCGGCCCACGCCACCTGCTGTTCAGCGCCGATGGCAAGCACGCCTACCTGACCCTGGAAATGAGCGCCCAGGTGGTGATGTTCGATTACCAGGACGGCAAGCTGAGCCAGAAACAGATCCTCGACTTGACCAGTGGTGGCAAGGACAAGAAGGCGGCGGGCGCGCTGCATGCCTCGAAAGACGGCAAGTACCTGTACGTGAGCAACCGCGGCACGGCCAATCAGTTGCTGGTGTTCGCCATCGACGAAGCCACCGGCCAGCTCAAGGAGATCCAGCGCCGTTCGGTGGAGGGCGATCACCCTCGTGAGTTCAGCCTCGATCCGAGCAACAAGTACGTGCTGATCGGCAACCAGAAGAGCAACGAAATCGTGGTGATCGAGCGCGACGCCAAGACCGGGTTCCTCGGCAAGACCGTGCAGAAACTGCCGTTCGATTCACCCAGCGATATCAAGTTCCTGGTGCGTCAATAAGCCACAGGCCCCGGTTGACGGGGCCTGAGCCTTTCTATTAATGACGCTGATATCTGCTACTGCTGGAAAAGATTTCAACCCGCCAACCCTCGGGCGTAGTTTTGCTTCACGGCCCGGCGCATCAAGGCTTCCGGGCAAACAAGCCGACTGCATACGAGGGTTACCCAATGAACTTCAATCTCTTCTCCGTGATCGCCGCTTCCGCCATCTCCGCTACCGTGGCCCTGCCAGCCAGCGCCAACGTGGAAATCAGCGAGAAAAAATCCGCGACCAACACCTACACCCAGAAATACCTGCAACAGAGCGCCAACTTCTACGCCGCGCTGGATCACAAGATCCAACACTGAAATTCCCCGCAACGCCCAGGTATGCAGGAGCGAAGTCACTGGCTTCCCTGGATGGACTCGTTCATCCAGCGGACCGGCAGTGATGTCGCTCCTGCATCACCTGTATGCGACGTTTCCCCTCTGCCAGGCAAATTAGCTTGGTAATGTCATATCGCCATATGTTTAAATTTGACGCTAATTAATTGACTCCTCCTTTCCAAGGATCGACAGCATGGCGATGCGTCTGGCAGTGGTTCTTCTGTTCCTCTATTCCACCCCGATTCTCTCGGCTGCCCAGCCCGTCGAAGGCGAGCCGGAAACCTCCCGCGAGCGCATGCTGACCCTGCTTGAGGATTGATTGGCCGTGGATTCACGATCAATCCAACTGATGGTGACTATGCACCGAGGTTGTTTCTGCGGCGGGCGCTTTTAACGGATTCTGTGGGCACGCAAATATGCCCACGGAGACCACCATGGCCCACTCGATCCTCACCTCTGCCAAGCGCGGCGCCTATGTCGCCATTGGCCTGTACCTGGCCATGGTCCTCCTGGTCAGCCTCTCGGCCCAGACCCCGTCGGCAGTGCAACCGCCGATCCAGGTCGCTTACCCGGCCATCCAGTTCGAACACCGCGCGCAAGCCGCCGAACACCCAGCGGATGCGGGAGTGGCGCTGCTATGAAAGGACGCAGGTTCTGGGTCATTGCCGTCCTGGCGTTCATGACCAATGGCGCGTCCTTGCTGGGGATAGGGCAGGGCTCGGCGGGCTCGCTGGCCCGGGCCATCGAATGCAATCACAACATCGCCCACAACATCGAAACCGCCAAGGCCCTGGGCCTGTTGGCCGGCAACCCGCCAGCCAAACCCAAGGCCGCGTTCTTCGGCCCGTTCAGCGTCGATTGCTCGGCGTTGCGGATGTGCAGTGTGCTGGCCTGAATGCAACTCTCGAAACAACACAATCTTCTGTAGGAGCGAAGCTTGCTCGCGATAGCCGCGCAGCGGCGATGTATCCGTCATATCGCGTTATCGTTGTGGTTTTTTTCGCGAGCAAGCTTCGCTCCTACAAAAGAAGGGTGGGCAAGTTCAGGCCTTGGCCATGACCTCGACAAACAGCTCCGACTCCAGGAACCGCTGCAACCAGCGCTGTAAATGCCGGTAAGGCGTCTGCGCAAACCACTCGCGATCGACATGGGCGAACTGCCGCACGAACGGCGCCAGGGCCATGTCCGCCAGGCTCGGGTGATCCGCCAGCAGGTAATCGTGCTGGCTCAACAGTTCATCCAACTGCCGTAGAAATACTTCTCCCTGGCCGCGGTAATGCTCCATCGGCTGCTCGGGATAACGCTCGGCGTATTTGTAGCGATTGAGGTGCAGCTTGAACACCTGGTCGTTTTCCGCGATCAGCGCGTCGATCCGGTGCTGCGCCGGCCCATCGTCCTTCAGTAACCAATCCTGCGGATCGTGCTGGGCCAGGGCCCAGCGCATGATATCCAGGCTTTCGTCGATCACCCGGCCGTCAACGCTGAGCACCGGCACCGTGCCCTTGGGCGACAGCGCCAGCATCGCCGCCGGCTTGGCCTTGAGGCTGACTTCGACGATCTCCAGCGGCACCCTGCTGTAGCGCAGCGCGAGGCGCGCACGCATGGCGTAGGGGCAACGGCGGAACGAATACAGGGTATTCATTTCACCTCCAGGGTACTCAGGCCGTTACCCTGGCGCCGTACCTGGATCTGCACCGGAATCCGCTCGTGCATTTCCTGCACGTGGGAAATCACCGCCACCTTGCGCCCCTGGGCCTGCAAGCCGTCGAGGGCGTCCATCGCCAGTTGCAGGGATTCCGGATCGAGGCTGCCGAAGCCTTCGTCGATAAACAGCGACTCGATCTTCAGCGTGCTGGACGCCATGGACGCCAGGCCCAGGGCCAGCGCCAGGGACACCAGGAAGGTCTCGCCGCCGGACAGCGAATGCACCGAGCGCAGTTCATCGCCCATTTCCGTGTCCATCACCAGCAGGCCGAGCATGCTGCCGCCGCGCTTGAGGCGATAGCGCCGCACCAGCTGGCGCAGTTGCGCGTTGGCGTGATGCACCAGCAGATCGAGGTTGTAGGCCTGGGCGATCTTGCGGAAGGTGTCGCCGCTGGCCGAACCGATCAAGGCATTGAGCCGCGCCCAGCGCTGCCATTCGCTGTAGGCCTGGGCGATCTGCTCGCCCAGCGCCTGGTTGGCGTCTTGCCGGCGCTGATCCTCGGTCTGCTGGGCGCGCAGTTCGGCGCTCAGCTGTTCGCTGGCGGCCAGCTGGTTGTGCAGCTCGCCCAGGGCGCTGGCCAGTTGTTCGGCGTCGAGCTGGCCGTCGTGCTGGGCCTGATGGCTGTGTAAGCGCTGCTCGCGTTCGGTGACCAGGACCTTGGCCTGTTCCACCGCCTTTTCCCGCTCTTGCAACTGCTGGCGCAGCGCGGCGACCTGCTGGTCGTCGAGGCTGAGCAATTGCTCCAGCGCGCCGTCGTCCAGCTCCGGGTGCTGCTGGCGCCAGTCGGTGATCTTGCTGCCCAGTTCCTGCTGCTCGGCTTTCAGGACCAGTAGGCGTTCCTCCTTGCCTTGCAGTTCCGCGCCCAACTGCACCAGCAGGCGGCGGACTTCCTGCAACTGCTGGTTGGCCAGCACCTCGGCGGCGCGCGCCTGTTCCACGGCCTGTTCCAGATGCTGCTGCCACTGCTCGGCACTGGCATGTTCGCCCAGCAGTTGCGCGAGCTTGTTGCGGGCCGCCTGCTGCTGTTCGGCCAGGGCATTGAATTGCTCCTGGGCGGCTTGCAGTTGCTGCGCGCGGGTCTGCTGGCGGTCCTGTTCCTTGTCCAGGGCCAGCTGGCGCTGTTGCTGCTCTTGCGCTTCTTCCTTCTGCTGGTCGAGCTGTTCCAGGCGCTGCATGACCTGCTGGTCGATCTGCATAAAGGTTGCGGCCGGGTCGTTGCGCAGGGCTTCGAGGGTATCGGCCGGCAGCAGGGTGGCGAAGGCCGACAGCTCTTCTTCCAGGCGCTGGCGGTCCGCGCCCAGCTGCTGTTGCTGCTGGGTCAGGTGGTGTGTGGCCTCGTGGCTGGCTTCGATCGCCGCTTGCAGTTGCTGTTGCAGGCGCCCGGCGTCCTTTTGCAGTTTCAGCAGGGCGCCTTGGCGCTGTTCGTCCTGCTGGATGCTCTGGTTCAACTGGCTCAGTTGCTGGTTCAGCCAGGCATCGCGCTTGCCGGCGTCCTGGTCGAGCAGCGCCGCCGACAACGGATGAGCTTCGATGCTTGGCGCCAGGGCCTGCTGTTGGCTTGCCAGGTGTTCCTGTTGCTGGAGGAATTCCTTCTGCTGGGCGATCAGGCCGCCGACCTGGCTGCGCAGCTCGGCGAGTTTCTCCTTGAGTTCATCCACCGCCTTGCGCGCGTTGGCTTCTTCGCTTTCGTCGTGGCGCCCCAGGCTCTGCAACAGCGCCTCGGGCTGATGGTAGGGATGCTCGTGGCTGCCGCAGACCGGGCAGGGCTGATCGTCCTGTAATTGCTCGCGCAGCTCTTCGACACTGGCACTGCGCGCCAGGCGCTGGCGCTCCAGTAGCTGCTGGGTCACCGTCAGGGTCTGTTCGGCGACTGTCAGTTCCGCCTTGCTCTGCAGGCCGATCCGGTTCAGCTCTTCGCGCTGGCGCGCCGCGGCCTGCAGTTTGTCCGCCAGTTCCGCGCCGCGTTTGTCCAATTCCTGTTGGCTGGCCCACAGCCGCGCCAGTTCTTCGAAGGCGCGCTGTTGCTTGCGGTTGTCTTGCAGCAGGTCACTGAGGATCTGCAACTGTTCGGCCACCGCGTGGGGCTCGGCGCCGGCTTCGCTGTACAGCACTTGCAGTTCATCGCGTTGCGCGGCCAGTTGCTGCGCGGCGCTGGCGGCCCGTTGTTGCAGGCCGGGCAGTTCTTCCTGGCCCTTGTTCAGCCGGTTGCCGGCCAGCATCAGCTGTTGCAGGCGATCGCGGTAGGCGTTCCAGGCATCGCTCAGCGGCGCCAGATGAGTACTGTGTTCCAGCTGTTCGGCAATCCGCTGCAAGCGTTCGCCCACCAGGCGCTGCTGTTCGAGCATGGCCTGGATCGCCTGCTGGCCTTGCTCGCTGGCCAGTTGCAGCTTGTCCTTGAATGCGCCGGCTTCACCGCAGGTCTTGCCCAGGTGGGCGAGGGTGCTTTGCTCGGCAAAGGCCTCGCGCAGCAGCGGCGCGCTGGCGCTTTGTTGCTCCTGGGCGGCGAGCAGCGCGGCCTGGGCGCTGGCCAGTTGCTGCTCTAGTTCGCTTTGGCGTTGTTGCTCCGCGCCTTGTTGCTGGCGCTGTTGCCGAATCTGTTCGCGCAGTGGCGTCAGTTGCTGGTTCAGTTCCACCTGCCGGGCGAACTGATGGCGTTGCGGCGCCAGCTGCTCCAGGCGGGTCAGCCGGGTCCGTTCGCTGGCCAGGCCTTCCCAGGCCATTTGCGCCTGTTGCAGTTGCTCGGCGGCGCTCTGCTGCTGGTCTTGCAACTGCTGCAATTCCTTGAGCCAGCCGTGTTGCAGCTCCAGCTGCTTGAGCTGCGCCTGCTGGGCCTTGAGCTGCTGCTGGGCGGCGTCGAAGCGCTGGTCCAGCTCGGCCCGTGCCTCGGGCTCCAGCGGGGTGATGCCGTTGGCCTGGGCCTTGAGGGTCTTGTGCTGTTCCTCGGCGTCCTTGCTCTTGCTGTAGGCGCGCCGCCCGAGCTGGCTGTAGATCGAGGTGTTGGTGAGCTTTTCCAGCAGCTCGCTGCGTTCCTTGTCATCGGCCTTGAGAAAGGCGCTGAACTCGCTCTGGGCCAGCATCACCGCGCGGGTGAACTGCTCGAAGTTGAGCCCCAGCTTGGCTTCGATCAATTGCTCGTAGTCGCGCTTCTGGCTGGCCAACAGTTGGTTGCTGTCCAGGTCGTGCAGGCTCTGCTTGCTGGCCTGCAGCTTGCCGTTGGCCTTGTCCCGGGCTCGGTTGGTTTCCCAGCGGGCGCGGTAGCGATGGCCGTCGATGCCGACGAAGTCGACCTCGGCGTAGCCGCTGCCGGTGCCACGGCGCAGCAGGGTGCGCGGGTCGCTGGTGAGCATTTCGCTGTCGACCTCCGGCACCTTGGTTTCGCGGCCGATATTGTTCAGCCGCGGCACCGCGCCGAACAGCGCCAGGCACAGGGCGTCGAGCAGGGTGCTCTTGCCGGCGCCGGTGGGCCCGGTAATGGCGAACAGCCCGGCGCTGGCCAGGGGCTCGGCGGTGAAGTCGATTTCAAAGGGGCCGGCCAGGGAGGCCAGGTTCTTCAGGCGGATGGCAAGAATCTTCATGGCTGCTCCTCCTCGTGCTGCACTTCCTGGAGCAGTTGCGCGAAGTCCTTGAGGGTCTGCTCATCCACCTCGCTGCCGTAGCTGTCCAGCCAGGCGCGGCTGAACAGGTCTTGCGGGCTGAGCTGGTCCAGCTCCACCAGTTGCGCGGCGCCGTCGTCGCCCTCGCGGCCGCCGTTGCCGGCGTATTCGGCGGCTATGCGCACCAGGCGCACGGCCTTGCCCTGCAGGGCGCTTTCCACTTGCTGGCGCAGGTCCGGCTGCGGCTCGTCCAGGCGCACCCGCACTTCCAGCCAGGGCTGGCGCTGTTCTTCGGCCAGCAGGTCGATGTCCGGCAACTCGGCCAGTTGCAGCAGGATCTCCGCCAGCGGTGCCGGGCCCAGGCGTTGCAGGTTGACAGCCCGCGGGATCAACCGCGGCTCGACGCTGACCAGGGTCTCGCCGTCGAGCTGGATATCGAGGATCTGATGCTGGTAGCCGATCTCGGAGAACGACAGCGGAATCGGCGAGCCGCTGTAGCGGATGCGCTCCTCGCCGTTGACCTTCTGCGGCTTGTGCAGATGCCCCAGGGCCACGTAACTGATGCTGGGGCCGAACAGACTGGCGGGCAGGGCCTCGGCGTTGCCGATGATCAGGCTGCGCTCGGAGTCTTCCGATACCGAGCCACCGGCCATATGCGCGTGGCTGATGGCGACCAGCGCCTGGCCCGGCTGGCGCTTGGCGTTGGCCGCGGCGATCAGCCATTCATGCACCTGGCCAATGCCCCGCAGGTAATCGTCACCCAGGTGCGCGCCGGTGACTTCCGCCGGGCGCAGGAACGGCAGCGCCAGGCACCAACCGGCAATCGCGCCGCTGGCATCGGGCAACGGCAGCAACAGACGCTCACTGTCCAACTGCCCATCGTCCAGCCACAGCACCCGGCCCAGGGCATGGGTACGCAGACGCCGCATCAAGGGCGCCGGCAACTCGATGCGCGAACCCGAGTCATGGTTGCCGGCGATCATCACAATGGTCAGGCCGGGCTGCTGTTCATGGGCGCTGACAATAAAGTCGTACAGCCGCTCCTGGGCTTTGACCGGTGGGTTGACCGTGTCGAAGATATCGCCGGCAATCAGCAGCACATCAGGGCTGTGCAGCGCCAGCTGGCGCAACAGCCATTCAAGAAAGCAGGCATGCTCGAAATCGCGTTCCTGGCCATGGAGGTTCTGCCCCAGGTGCCAGTCGGAGGTGTGAAACAGACGCAAGGCAAACTCCGCAAACAATCAGGTGAGCCGCAGGGAAGAGGAGAGCGGCGTGAGGGGGGAGAGTTTACTGGCAAATGGGGTAGGGGGCTTGGTTGGATGGCGAATAGTGGTGCCGTTTAGCGGCAGCCAAAAGTTGACGCTCGGCAAGAGAGCGCTTGAGTCATGGGACGACGCTTGCGCAGATCATTCAAGTCGCTTCGAAAAAGCGAGCCAGGGAGCGGGGTAATGACCCCACCCCCATTCATTTCTCTAACCTCGCACGAAAGCGAGTAAATCGGCGTTGATGGTATCGGCGTTGGTGGTAGGCATTCCGTGTGGGAAGCCCGAGTAGGTTTTCAGCGTGCTGTTTTGCAACAGCTTGGCGGACAACAGCCCCGAGTTTTCATAAGGCACAATCTGGTCGTCATCGCCATGCATCACCAGCACGGGGATGGTGATGCTCTTCAGGTCCTGGGTGAAGTCGGTCTGGGAAAAGGCCACGATCCCATCATAGTGGACCTTTGCGCAGCCCAATCGTCCGCGCTGAGTGGCCAGCCGTGATGGAAAAAAATCACTTGGGCATTGCGTGGACCCCAGTCTTTGTAAAAGATCTCAACACCGTCCTGCGTAGTGACATACCCCATGTTCGCATCTCCTGTGTGGAAGGTAGGCCATGACCGAAGCGGGTTCCGATCGCGGCCTTTCATGAGCAACGTGCGCCCTGTCCAATAGGCATTCCGGCGGGGGTTGGCTCTGGTCTGGTGTCCGCTTTCCCCTGGGTCCATGGCGGTCGAACAGTGAATTTAGAGAATTAAAATTGTCGCAGAAAAGTCCCGTTTCGTGGGGCTTTCGCCCCCGTTTAGAGAAAACGCAAAACTGTCGTAAAGGACGAAATAGCGGCTTGAAGCGATCGTGCTAGAGAATTAAAACTGTCGCAGCCAGCTGCGACGCTGCTTGCAGGGTCATTGTGGTAGCCTCGAATCAAACGATGACTCACGCTTTCAGCATACTGCTCGGCGTTTTCTTTGCGCCCAACGCGCAGACCATCGCGATGCATCAAAACCAACCACTCGTCGTTCTGCTCCAGAAGCATCGCACCCACCAGTCTCGTTATGGCCGGATCGTTGGGGAAAATCCCCATGACACCGGTGCGGCGTTTGATCTCAGCGTTGAGCCGCTCAAGCGGATTGGTGCTGTGCAGTTGCTGCAAGGAGCAGCCAAGATTATAACCATTCAACGTAAGCGCTTCATAAACTCCAACTTTTCAAAGATGGGGCGATGCATCGCCGATGCACTTGAGGCACATAGTTCCACGGCAGAAGGGCTTCGTAATCCTCAACTGAGCCTGCGGCAGGCGTTGCAGTGCGTGGCGCAGCCACGCAGAGCAATATGGAAGAACACCTTGTCATACAGCGTGAATGTGTGCTCGACCATCAAGCGCTTGAATTCACAATTGCTGTCTCCACCCCAGTGTTCTCCCACCAAGAAGGAGAAGCTAATGGCGATGCTGTCGCATTGATCTGGCGGAGTGTAGAAGGTGCAGATTATCACTAGAACGAAAATGCCAAAAAATGAACGCCACTCTTATGTCACTCTTAATACTTTTTGAGCTATCGCTTTATAGCAAAAAATATGAGGCTCAGGTGTGTATGGGCTTCAGCAAGTAGGCTAGCCTCAACAGCTAACGGGATTTCATTTTTGCGGGAGTCAATAAAATGAGTATCACTGACATATTTTACCCGCGCACAACCCCCAAAGATAAAGCCCAAACAATAGCCCTCCTAAGTTTTATGCTGAAGAGTCCAAAAAATTACCTTTGCATACAAAGGGTGCGATGGCGCAACCTCTTGTGGCGACGGTGAAACCTTGAGTGACTCAGGAGTTGGTAGTTCTACCGAGATCAATCAGGGTAGCGATGAGAATAGGCAGAGTGGCGCTACAGCTGGGGCATTAATAGATCGCAGCACTTAAGTATTAATCCAGATTCTGGAAGATGAGGAGCGAGCCAAACAGGCTGAGCGCGAAGAAAGAACAAGTCTTGAAAATGAACAGCGCGTTTTGGCGAACGACAAAGACAAAACAACATGAACGAGGCTTTGAATAATGACAACTTAAATCCTTGGCAAGCCCTATCACTTTCGATGCTTTTTGTAGCACTTCGATCCTATGTGTAAAAGTAAAGAAACTCGAATGTTTGTGGTGATTGCCAGAATTCCATATGAACCTAAATATGATTCTACACTGCACGAGCGGGCTTGAATGCATGGAATGCTGGGAGCTACACAGGTTTTTGTAAGCCCGCCCTTAAAACCGCTTCCGGGAGGGTTGAGTTTGAAAAGATTACTCATAGTTACGATCATGGCTTGTGGCACCACTGCCTGCGCCTATTCTCAAAAAAACGTTGATAACATTGGCAAGGAAATTGATCGCGGTGAATATGGATACGCAGCTTGGCGGGCCACTGTCGGCGTATTCGTTTCGGGTGTGGTGGATGTCGTAAGTCTGGGCGGCGCGCTGAGTCCCGAAGAAGCCAGTACGGCATGGTCGGGTGGTGCAGAACAGGTGACAACACCCACTGCATGGACTCCTCCAAGTGAATCCGCCTCTACTGTAGATCCAATGCAAGAGTATCCATTGAAAACTCAGCCTCCACAAGAAACTGCGTATGCATCCAATTCCCCTCAGAAGTCTTCAAGCCCAGAAGCTTGCGAGCCTTACATCATATTTCCTGCCGAAACAGTCAATACGGGCTTAAGAGGCTCATATAGACCGGTCATCAATCCCGCACGCTTTGATGTGAACATGGCAGTTGTAAACAACCCTGCCGAACTAAAGAAACGGGTTAGCGCCTTTCAGAAATTTTACGCCGACAATGATCAATGGGACCTGCATCATCTCAATGTAATAGAAGATGTCGATGAGGAAAATTCAATGTACAGAGACCTCTCAGCTTCATGGCCTTATGGAACACCAGAGGTCTTCACTGAGAAGCATGCAGCAGAGCCTGGTAAATCAGCCATGTCTATAAAACCATTTTTAGACAACGCTCGATGCTGGGCTGGAATGAGTGCGGGTAGAGAAACAATCACCAAATCAGATAAAAAGGATTGGAGTGATTATCCCGCCGCTAAAACTGCTGTGAGCTGCTTGCGAGAGGATAAATCGGATTCGTCGCTACTCAAAAATGCATGCACCGATTCTATTCAAGTTTATTCCTGCACTGAAAACGATGACTATAACTCGTGCAGTGCGCAAGGTCGTCGCGCTTGGGAAGAATGGCGTTCAGATATTGGATTGCCCAAAGGGTGGGGTATCGTAACCTCACATCGGATACACCCCGGGGAAAGCTTCGTGAAAGAAGATCAGGTGGCTGCATGCCCTCGTGGTACAACAATAGCTGTTCAATTTAGTCTCAGCCATGAGCAGCAAAAACACCGGTGCATTATGGTGCCTGGTCATAGAGAAGAGGATTAAGGGGCCTAGTGTGAGCTTGTTTCTGTAGAAATTCACAGAATCGATACGGCGCGATCGAAATGGCTCTGAATCACCTAGGTTTTTGCAGATGGTAGATCTTTGCGCGACGCAATGCCGTGGGATCCTCGTTGGACACCGTGGGCGCGTCAGCGAGGTGCCGGCCGCGGCACATTCGCCACATGATATCGAGGTCGTGCCCCAAGCCGTTGAAAGGCTTATCACAGAATGGGCAGACATTATGGAGGACTGTGTTGTGCTTGAAGCATACGGTCACATAGGGCGCGACGTACCGCCGCCAGTAGGAGAAGCCGCGGCCCTTCAAATCCTCACGGACACATTTGGACAGAACGAGGCATCCCACACGCTGAAGCGTTCACCCATCGGAAATGTACTGCTTTCCTGAGTAGGTGATCGCGCTAGAGATTTAAAACTGTCGCGGCCAACAACGACGCTGCCTCTGGCGGTTTTTGGCAGCCTCGGCTTGACGGTAATTCACATGTTCGCTTCATTGGCGTCTTCTCTAGCCCCACAGTGTAACGCTATGGTCCATTGCCTCACTCCTGCCCTTACTCATTCGGCCTGACCGACAGATCAGCAGCTCTGTCGGTCCCTGCGCTGGCGGCGCCGGTCCACTCGCATAATCTTTATCAGGCAGCAGATACGAGCTTCGGAGGGTCTGGCAACGAGGTACCCCAATTTTCTTTCTGCAAAGCACTCAAGTTTTCAGACCTGCGTACCGTATATATCAGTATGTTGTAGCTGATCACCGGCTGCAGTCTGCTAGGAAGTATGTTCCCCAATGAAAAAAGCAATGCTGCTCGCTGTTGCCCTCACCGTCGCTTCTGCCTCGTCCGTCCAGGCAGCCGACAGATTCCAGCTCAATACCGAGCTGACCCTTGACGGGAAAACCGTCGAACACATGACGGCTTATGTCGAGAACGGAGAAACCCTTCACTACCTTCCGAAGCAAAGCCAAGACGTGATGCAGGCCAAGGACCCCAAGGTCAAAATCAAAAACAACGAGGAGCGCCCGGTCGGCTTGGAAGCCCACATTACAGCGCGCCTCAACTCAAAGGGTAAGATTCTGCTGAACTGCAAAGGAAGCTATGTCGGCTTCTACCATTACAGAGAATCTATCGCCGGAGTCCAGAGTGCAGAATTCTGGGTCCGGAATCTCACCGAGGGACAAACTGTTGAACTTGGAGAGCCTGCTCGCTTCAAGGATGCTAAACCGGTACAAGACGGGCATGACGCATTTATCACTGTGACCGTGACACGCATCTAACCTGCTCCGGAGGCAACTCCCGTTGATTGCCCCTTGCCTCGTGTGACGTGATTACTCAGGCATCAGGCCCCTGTCTTCACCTTGCTCTACACCCTGGTTCGTATACGTTCGGCCTTAAGAGGCAACGGTTGCAGCGGGAACAGGGTGTCGAGCACTGCTTGGCTTGAGTAGCTGCGCTGAGGCCTTGGGGCAGACAACTTCTTCCCTTTTCCCGCCCTCCCGCAAAAAGTAAAAACTGTCTCAACACCGATTTTTGAGAGTGTTAGCGCATAGCTCAGCAAATACAAACCACAGACTCTATTTAAGTCATTGATTTAGCTATTTTTTTTCGCATTACATGAAAAATTATGTGTGGCTAGCGGGCACCACGTTGCCCCAACAAGTGAATTTCCTGCCTATCCGCCGGGCAATCCTGGCGACAGGACCATGCCATATTGATATCATGAAAGTCATTACCCAATAATGGAGTTCAAGATTTAATGGACTATATAACTAAGAAAATCGGCGACAAGTCTAATCTCTTTCAATTTAACGGTGACCATAGAGAGGCTGCAACCCAAGAACAATCTAGGCTAGAATATTTACTGATACTTATACTAAGCTACCTATGGAATAGAAACATAGATAAGATTGATAAAGATATTAGAGATCGTTGTATTCGCGAAATAGACCGCCCTTCAATCGGCTCAATATTAGAAATCTCAAGAAGCCTGGATATAGACAACGAATCTTTTGGAAATAATCGATTTAAGAAATTCCGGGAAACTATAAACTCCTATCCAAAAATAAGAAATGAGAAAATTGGTCATGGCTTTTCATTTGAAGACGACTCTGTAGAGCTTTACAAAAAATTTATTGATCTCTATGGCACGCTAACAAAATCTCCTCCGGACTTCTTAAAAGGTGATATTGATATTGTCAAAGTCATGAGTTCCGATGAGAAAAATTATAGAGCTATAATCTATTA
>NZ_JACNDE010000038.1:0-67201 GCF_017351415.1 Pseudomonas sp. FW305-25
CAAGAACCGACGACGCCCCGGAGCCTTTCCGAGCGCGCGCCGCTTTGCTGCGAACCTGCCGGATGCCGCGCAGGTTGTGCCTTTTGCCGCCACAAGGAACACAGTCATGCTTTTACGATCGATGAACATTTCCCGCCGTGCAGGCCTCAGTTTTGCCCTGATCGCGTTGCTCGCGGTTGCGCTCGGGGCGTTCTCCCTGCTGGAAATGCGGCGCATGAACGAGCAGTCGCTCGAGGTCGACAGGAACTGGCTGCCCTCGATCGTCGCGGCCAACGCCGTGGCCCTGACCAGCACCCAGATCCGTACCCTGACCCTGCGCCTGCTGGTCGTACGCGACAGAACCGAAGTCGAGGCCCTGCTGGACCGGGTCAAGCAACTCGACGAGCAACTGTCGGCCCAGCAACTGGCCTACGAAAAACTCAGTATCGCCCCCGAGGAAAAGGCTGCGTACGCGCGCTACCTGGGGGTCAGGGCGCTGTACCTCAAGGACCAGCAGCGCGTCCTCGACCTGGCGCGCCAGGGGCGCAAGGACGAGGCGATCGCCATCGTCGACGGCGGGCCGTTCCTGACCAATGCCGACGCCATGCTCAAGGAACTGCTGAGCGTGGTCGAGGTGAATACCCACGGCGGCGAAGTGGCCGCCACGCGCAGCAACGAAGTGTTCCAGAGCGCGGTCGGGCTGGTGTTGGCGATCCTGGCCATCGTGCTGGTGCTGACCGTCGGCCTGGCCATCGTGCTCACCCGCAGCATCGTGCGGCCGCTGAGCCAGGCCGTGGCAGTCGCCGAAACCATCGCCAGCGGCGACCTGTGCCATGCCATCAGCGTGACCGGCAACGACGAACCGGCACGCCTGCTGCACGCCCTGCAACGCATGCAGAACAGCCTGCGCAGCACCCTGCAGAAGATCGCCGATTCCTCCAGCCAGCTGGCGTCGGCCGCCGAGGAACTGCATGCGGTGACCGAGGATTCCAGCAAGACCCTGCACCAGCAGAGCAACGAGCTGGAACAGGCCGCCACCGCGGTCAACGAAATGACCGCGGCGGTGGAAGAAGTGGCGCGCAACGCCGTCAGCACCTCCGAAGCATCCCGGGAAACCGACGCCACCGCCCACCACGGCCGGCAACAGGTGCAGCACACCGTCGACTCCATCGGCGACCTGGCCGACGAGGTGACCCGCACCTGCGAGCAGGTCGAGCACCTGGCGGTGGATGTGCGCAATATCGGTCAGGTCCTGGAGGTGATCCGCTCGATCGCCGAGCAGACCAACCTGCTGGCCCTCAACGCGGCCATCGAGGCCGCCCGGGCCGGCGATGCCGGACGCGGTTTCGCCGTGGTCGCCGATGAGGTGCGGGCCCTCGCCCATCGCACCCAGCAGTCGACCCAGGAAATCGAAAGCATGATCAACACCATCGAAGAAGGCACCGAAGGCGCGGTCAGCGCCATGCGCCACAGCAACGAACGCGCCCACCTGACCCTGGAAGCCGCCCGCGCTTCGGGCCTGGCCCTGGACCAGATCACCCAGGCCATCACCTCGATCAACGAACGCAACATGGTGATCGCCAGCGCCAGCGAAGAGCAGGCCCAGGTCGCCCGCGAGGTGGACCGCAACCTGGTGAACATCCGCGACCTGGCGACCCAGACCTCGGCCGGAGCCAACCAGAGCAACGCCGCCAGCCAGGACCTGTCGCGCCTGGCGGTGGAACTCAACGGCCTGGTAACCCAGTTCAAGGTCTGACGGCCAACGGGCTCCCGCGCCTTGCCGCGCGGGGCCTTCAATAGGCGTATTGAGCAATCACCTTGCGCACCCTTTCCAGCGCCACCCGCAACTGATCCATATCGACCGAGCCCAGGGCCAGGCGAATCGCGTGGGGCACCGGCGCGGCGCTGACAAAGGGCTCGGCGGTGGACACCGAGACATTCTCCCGCAGCAAGGCCATCGCCACCTGATCGGCACGGACCTCCTCGGGCAGCGGCAGCCAGAGAAAATAGGACGCCGGATGCCCGATGTACGCCAGGCCGGCCAGCACCTCCCTGGCCAGCGCCTGCCGGGCTTGCGCATCCTGGCGTTTCTCGGTTTCCAGGCGCGCCACGGTGCCGTCGTCGATCCAGTTGCAGACCAGCGCCGTCATCACCCCGGGGGTGTTCCAGGTGGTCGCGCGGATCACCCGTTCGATCAGCGGCACCCAGGCCGGCGGCGCGACGACAAAACCGACCCGCAGCCCGGTGGCGACATTCTTGGAAAAGCCCGACACATACACCGTCAGTTCCGGCGCCAGGGCCGCCAACGGCGCGGGCGGATCCTCGGCGAGAAAGGCATAGGCGGCGTCCTCGATAATCAGCAACCGATGCTGCCGGGCGATCCGTACCAAATGTTCGCGCCAGGCCAGGTCCAGCACCCAGCCCATGGGGTTGTGCAGGGTCGGCATGGCGTACACCGCCCGCACCCGTCGGCTGCGACACAGCTGCTCGAAGGCCGCCAGGTCGGGGCCGTGCTCGGTCAGGGCAATCGACACCAGCTCCACGCCGTGGGCGTCGGCCACCACCTTGAACCCCGGGTAGGTCAAGGCATCGGTGGCGACCACATCGCCGGGCTTGAGCAGCGCCATCACCGTGGTCGCCAGGCCATGCTGGGCGCCGCTGACGATCGACACCTGCTCGGCGTCTACCCGCAACCCGCAAGAGACCAGATACCGCGCCACCGCGGCCCGCTCGTGGCTGCGGCCACTGTGGGGCTGGTAGCGCAGCAGCGCCTCCAGGTCACCGGCGGCCGCCAGTTGGCGCAGGCCGCCGCGCAACACTTCGGCCTGACCGGGCAACGCCGGATAGTTGAAATTCAGGTCCAGAGTGCCCGCCGCCGTGGCCTGCTGGTCGATACCCTGGCCCGGCGGCAACGCGGTCTCGCGGACAAAGGTGCCGCGCCCGGTTTCACCACTGATCAGGCCCATCGCTTCCAGCTCGGCATACACCCGCGAGGCGGTCACCAGGGCCAGCCCTTCCCTGGCGGCCAGGTCGCGGTGAGTCGGCAGGCGGGCGCCGGGCGGCAGTGCGCCGCCACGGATATCGGCGGCAAAAGCATCGACCAGTTGTTTGTAGCGGGCACGGGCCATAGCGGAATGTATCCATGACAATATTTTGATTGTATTGCTTAGTGCTCCTAGGATGGGGCCTGAGCAGCCCAGGCGCAATCTCGCCCTGCGGCGCAGCGCTTACCCTTGAACAGAGCTGAGCCCCTGAATGGAACGGACATCCCCCCTGCCACACCCCACCACGCAAAAGGCCGCGAGCGGCTGGCTCAACGGTTTTATCGGCGTGCTGATTTTCAGCGGCTCGCTGCCGGCCACCCGGGTCGCCGTGCTGGAATTCGACCCGTTGTTCCTGACCGTGGCCCGCGCCAGCATCGCCGGGGCCCTGGCCTTGTGCCTGTTGCTGCTGTTCAAGGAAAAACGCCCGAACAGAAACCAGCTGTGGCCCTTGGCGATAGTCGCCCTGGGCGTGGTGGTGGGCTTTCCCCTGCTGACCGCGTTAGCGCTGCAGTACGTGACCTCGGCCCACTCCATCGTCTTCCTGGGCTTGCTGCCACTGGCCACCGCGGTGTTCGGCGTACTGCGCGGCGGCGAGCGGCCGCGGCCGGTGTTCTGGCTGTTCTCGGTGCTGGGCAGCCTGCTGGTGGTGGGGTTTGCCCTGTCCCAGGGGCTGAGCGCCGCGCCGGCCGGAGACATCCTGATGCTGCTGGCGATCCTGGTCTGCGGCCTGGGTTACGCGGAAGGCGCCAAGCTCTCCCGCACCCTGGGCGGCTGGCAGGTGATTTCCTGGGCTTTGGTGCTGGCGCTGCCGGTCATGGCCGTGCTGAGCCTGTTGCGTGCCCCGCCTTCATTTAGCGGCATTACCCTGCCCGCCTGGCTGAGCCTGGGGTACGTCGCGCTGTTCAGCATGCTGATCGGCTTTGTCTTCTGGTATCGCGGGCTGGCCCAGGGTGGGATCGCCGCCGTCGGCCAGTTGCAATTGCTGCAACCGTTCTTTGGCCTGGCCCTGGCGGCCACCCTGCTGCATGAACAGGTCAGCCTGGGCATGCTGGGGGTGACCGTGGCGGTGATTTTGTGCGTGGCCGGGGCGAGGAAGTTTTCCAAATAGCGGTTCGGCCCGCCTCGGCGAGACTGGGCTGAGGTTTCCCCTCAGACCGGGGAGATGGTCGCCAGCAGACCGATCGCGATGGTCAGTGCCAAGAATCCAAACAAGAAAATCGCCATCTTCGCCATAAAGGCCTCCTGAACAATAGGTTTTCGCCAGCGCGAAAAGCAGAACGCAGCCTCAGGCTCCAGCCGGCGGGCCGGTGCGCCTGAGGGGTGCGTTATTGTCAGGCCAGATCTGATCCCGATACAGACGCAGGTGACGAAGAAAAATACGGATCAGATGGCGACGGACTCTGTCGGCCCATGGACCAAAGGTCCGGGTACATGAGGCAAAGCCAACATGCCTCGACCCAGGATCGCCGGCGCCCACGCCAGCATGGCAGCCCGGGCAACCGGCAATTGCGCGTGCCTTCCCCGGTTATTTGCGCGCCAGCTTATAGCGCACGCAATCGTCGTAAAAACTCTGCCGCACCGTCGCCGGCTTGGCCCGCGAGGGGCTGTCGTAGGTCTGTTCGGTAATGCCCAGGGCCAGCATGCGCATCCAGCCCTTGCTGAACTTGTAGGTCTGCAGCTTCTGCCGCGCGGCATACAGCGAAACGCCCGACAGTTTCAGCTCCTGCGCCCGCGCCGCCGTCCCCGCGCCCCAACTGCACACATACCGGTCATTGGCCGGCAACTCCTTGCCCTCGGCCGCGACAGCCACGCTGACCAAGGCGAACGAGGTCAGCGTCATCCACACATTGCGCATTTTTCGATCTACCTAACCACCTGAAATTAAAGTGATTTTGGCGGTGATTGAGTGACCGCGGGGCCAGCATCGGGCCTTATTGGAGAAGGCAATATGCCTCTCTTTTACTGGCCACTTGTTCACTACGGGCGCCAGGCTCGGCAACAACCGCCGGTCCAGGTTCCTGGCGCAGGGTTTCTCGCCACCTCCGGGCAGAAAATTACCCCTGCAAGCGTCTGGCTGGTATCGTGCGGCCCTGTGAAAACACGCCGCATGACTTGAGGAAATGGACGTTGAGCACTGAAGAAAAACTGACCGGGGATCTGTTCGAAGTCGACAAGCGCCTGGGGCTCAAGCCCGTGGTGGACTTCAACACCTATCTGCGCACGGCCTTCGGCGACGGCAAATGCACCTGCGGTCGTTGTGTCGCCAGCGCGGGCGTCGAGAGCGGTTATGCCTACCAGCACAGCTTCGACTTCGGCGGTAAAGTCACCCACCGCCGCTTCGCCACCACCGCCGGCAGCGATGTACTGCTGGTACTGAAGAAGGCCTGGCTGTCCTACACCAAGGCCGAGCTGGAAACCAGCGGCAACCTGGCGCTGGACACCGTCAAGGAATTCGTCGAGCCGCAATTGCACCAGCGCCTGCTGCCCCTGCTGCTGGCCAGCGGGCTGGTCAAGGACATCGACGGCGACCTGCAGATACAGGCACAGGCGGCCTGAGGTTTTCCTTCTCCAACAACAAGAAAGGTAAGACACATGCACCCACTCTCCCTGCAAGACAGCACCGCGCCGGACGGCGTTTGTTTTGGCTGCGGCAGCCGCAACCCCCATGGCCTGCACATCAAGAGCCACTGGCATGAGGATGGGGTGCATGTGATGGCCGAGCACCTGCCGGACAGCCAATACTGCGGCTGGCCCGAGCTGGTGTACGGCGGCCTGATCGCCATGCTGGTGGACTGCCACTCGAACTGGACTGCCATGGCCTACCACTACCGCGGCGAAAAACGCGCCCTGGACAGCCAGCCACGGATCAACTGCGTGACCGGCAACCTCGGCATCAAATTCATCAAGCCCACACCGATGGGCGTGCCCCTGACCTTGCGCGCCAGGGTCGAAGGCGAAGTCGGGCGCAAGAGCCGGGTGATCTGCGAGGTCTACGCCGGCGATGTGCTGACGGCGATTGGCGACTCGATCTTCGTGCGGGTCGATACCGAGCAGTTGGCCGCGGCGGCCCACGGCCGGGAAGCCTGAGCCGGCTCAGGCTCGCTCACGATATTGAAACCTTTGGGAACCACGATCTGAAGCAGGTAAAACCAGCTTACAAGGGGGACGCCTAGTTCTTGCTCGCGATGGCGGTTAACGATAACGCGTGTCGAGTGGATGAACGCGGCGCTCTCAAGTCCATCGCGAGCAAGCTCGCTCCTACACCATCCCCCACTCTCGTCCTTAACTGATCGGCATTAGCCGGAATCGTCCTGCTTGTCAGTCCGTAAAAGTAAAGACTTGCCCTTCAAACCTTTCAGATTCCTCCCGCAGTAATGCCTCGCTATAGCCAATAGGGTTGATGCCATCCCGCCTCCGGCTGGAAAACCGCAACGGATGGACAGGCAGAACGCTCGATGGCGCGCAACAGACTCCCCCCGATCAAGAATCCCCCTTCCGGCGACGGGCACCATGTCAGCTACCGAGACATGACCCCCAGCGAACGGGCGGAACAAGAGGCCAGGCAAAACGCCTATGAACGGATGCTGGTTCGCCAACAAGCCTACGCAGACAGCCTCGCCAGCCCACCCCGCAAGCAACAGGCGATGGCCGGCTGCACATTCACCAAATCCTGCAATCTGCCCGACGGGGTCATGGACTACCTCAGCCCATCCGGGGCGATTCCCACCGACGCCATCAAGGACTATGGCGAGCTTGTCTTGCTGGGTGGTCGTGGAACCGACGCGACGGGGAATATCCCGCTCAAGAAAATCAGCGGCGCCCTTCCCGCCGCCCTGGGCAACCTGGCGCTGGGCGGCGAGGCCGTGGCGTCCGCCGGAGCCGTCGTGGCCACCGGCGGGGTCGTCACCGGTGCCTTGGCAGGCCTGGTGGCCATGCTCTGGCCGTCGAGCCTGGGCGACAGCGCCTTGTACACGCCAGAGCAACTCGACGCGCTGAAAGAAGGCCGCACCCGCGTGCGCCTGCGTATCGAACAACGATCCGACGGCACGCTCAAGGGCTATGGCTACAACACGCAAAAGCAGCGTGGCTGGGAAATGGTCCCGGTGGTGCACTTTGCTGCCGAAGGCCAGCAACAGGTGGCCGACTTCGGCGACGGCGTCACCCTGATCTGGACACCCGCGGTGGACCCGTCCAGCACCTCCGGCATCCCCCCGCTGGAGGCCGCGCCCCAAGCGCCGCACATCTGGATCTTTCCGCCCACCGAACAGGCGGACACCCTCATCGTCAACCCGATCTACCCGCCGGAGTACAAGGACTTCATCCTGGTGTTCCCGCCGGGGTCCGGGGTTCGGCCGCTCTATATCGTACTGAGCGTGCGCAAGACGCCCGGTACGGTTACGGGTCGGGGGCAGGACGTAGAAGGTCTCTGGCTCGCGGGGGCCGACTCCGGGTTAGGTTCTCCGATACCCACGGAGATTGCTGATCAGTTGCGCGGGAGGGAGTTCAGAAGCTTTGATGCTTTTCGGGAAGCGTTTTGGAGGGCTGTGGCAGCGAATCCAGAACTGAGTGGCCAATTTGTTCCCGACAACATACAACGTATGAAAAATGGCTATGCGCCCAAGGCACGAAGGCAGGACCATATAGGAAAAAAACGCTCCTTTGAGCTCCATCATGTAGATCAGGTTTCAGAAGGCGGCGAGGTATATAACATTGATAATTTGCGAGTAACCACTCCTAAAAATCATATTGATATTCATCGGAGCTAGAGCCGTGCAAAAAACTTTTTCTGATTACACCGAAGCTGAATTCATGAGTTTTATGCAGGAGCTATTCGCCGCAAACAAAGGGGCTCCTGATGAAGTCCTCGACCCGTTACTCGATGAGTTCGAGCGAATCACCGAGCACCCCGCCGGCTCCGATCTGATCTATTACCCCGAACGTGGCGCCGACAGCTCAGCCGAGGGCATTATCAAGACCGTGAAAGAGTGGCGCTCGGCCAACGGTTTTCCGGGTTTCAAGGAACCCTAAATCAATGGCCTTGAGGCGCCATTCCACTAAACCCACCGAAGCTGAATCAAGGACGATATGAGTTTTTTCAACCGTATCGCAGGTCTTTTTGACCGCGCGCCCAAAGAGCAAATTGCTGGCTACTCCCGGTCAGAACTCCAAGCGGTTTTCACCGAACCTCTGCCACACACTCCCGCCCTGTCCCTTCCACTGCGTGTGGTTTCCTTGGAAGACACAGGCGTGCCGGCTTATTACTGGGCCTTGCTGATCGATGGGAGCGACAGGCATGCCTTCCAGGCCCTTATCGAATCCAGCTTCACCTTGAGCCACGAGCGCAGCTTCAACGACCTTCCCGTCAGGCAGTATGAAAACCTCCAACACCACCAGCACCTGATCTGTTTTATATCCACCCGGGAATTCAACGCCGTCACGGTGCGCCTGGTAACCAACAGCACTGACTTTCTCGAAGCCATTCAGCGCCAGCGTTTCGCCGTTCCGCCGCCCTGGATGGCCTTCGAGGGTTACGACCCTGCATGGTGGGGAACGCAGTTACAAGGTGCCCAGGGCTACTACAACGACCAGTACTTCCTGCCGTTTTTTACCGGCTTGGGCGAGACCGAGAAGCGGGCCTATTTCACTCGCTACGCTGCCAGCCAAGCGTGGGCTGCCAGCCTGATGTCAATCGGTGATGAGTGAGAGGAGCTGATGCCGCAGGCCGCGACCTCCTCCCCCCAACCACCTGGCCCGCTTGCCGAAAAGCGCAAGACTTCGCGCTGAAAAACCGGATAATGGCCGCCATTTCGTTTTGCTCGTTATTCGGTGTGCCCCATGGAAATCAAGGTCAACTTTCTCGACAACCTCCGACTTGAAGCCAAGTTCGATGACTTCACGGTGGTGGCCGATCAACCCATCCGCTACAAGGGCGATGGCTCGGCACCGGGTCCGTTCGACTATTTCCTGGCGTCATCGGCGTTGTGCGCGGCGTACTTCGTGAAGTTGTACTGCGACACCCGCAATATCCCCACCGATAACATTCGCCTGTCGCAGAACAACATCGTCGATCCGGAAAACCGCTACAACCAGATCTTCAAGATCCAGGTCGAGTTGCCGGCGGATATCTCCGACAAGGACCGCCAGGGCATCCTGCGTTCCATCGACCGCTGCACCGTCAAGAAAGTGGTACAGGCCGGGCCTGAGTTTGTGATCGAGGAGGTGGAAAACCTCGACGCCGATGCCCAGGCCTTGTTGATGCCGAACGCCGAGGCGCACACCACCTACATCGCCGGCAAGGACCTGCCGCTGGAACAGACCATCGCCAACATGTCCTGCATCCTGGCCGGCCTGGGCATGAAGATCGAGATCGCTTCGTGGCGCAATATCGTGCCCAACGTCTGGTCGCTGCATATCCGCGACGCGCAGTCGCCGATGTGCTTCACCAACGGCAAGGGCGCGACCAAGGAAGGCGCCCTGGCCTCGGCCCTGGGCGAGTTCATCGAGCGCCTGAACTGCAATTTCTTCTACAACGATCAGTTCTGGGGCGAGGAGATCGCCAACGCGCCGTTCGTGCATTACCCGGACGAGCGCTGGTTCCAGCCAGGCCCCAACGACGAGCTGCCGAGCGAAATCCTCGATGCGTACTGCCGGAAGGTCTACAACCGCGAAGGCGAGCTGCGCGGTTCGCACCTGTTCGACACCAACTCCGGCAATGAAGAGCGCGGCATTGTTTCGCTGCCGTTCGTGCGCCAGTCGGATGGCGAAGTGGTGTACTTCCCGTCGAACCTGATCGAAAACCTCTACCTCAGTAACGGCATGAGCGCCGGCAACACCCTGGCTGAAGCCCAGGTGCAGTGCCTGTCGGAGATCTTCGAGCGCGCCGTCAAACGCGATATCATCGAAGGCGAATTCGCCCTGCCGGATGTACCGGCAGAAGTCTTGGCCAAATACCCGGGGATTCTCGCCGGCATCCAGGGCCTGGAAGCCCAGGGCTTTCCGGTACTGGTCAAGGATGCGTCCCTGGGCGGTGAATTCCCGGTGATGTGCGTGACCCTGATGAACCCGCGTACCGGTGGCGTATTTGCCTCGTTCGGCGCTCACCCAAGCATGGAAGTGGCGCTGGAACGCAGCCTCACCGAGCTGCTGCAAGGCCGCAGTTTCGAGGGCTTGAACGATTTGCCGCCGCCGACGTTCGAAGGTCAGGCGGTCACCGAGCCGAACAACTTCGTCGAGCACTTCATCGACTCCAGCGGCGTGGTGTCGTGGCGCTTCTTCAGCGCCCGGTCGGATTACGAGTTCGTCGAGTGGGACTTCTCCGGCCAGGGTGAAGACTCCAACACCCAGGAAGCCGCGACCTTGTTCGGCATTCTCGAAGGCATGGGCAAGGAGTCCTACATGGCCGTGTACGAGCACCTCGGCGCCACCGCCTGCCGCATCCTGGTGCCGGACTACTCGGAAATCTACCCGGTGGAAGACCTGATCTGGGACAACACCAACAAGGCGCTGTTCTTCCGCGAGGATATCCTCAACCTGCACAGCCTCAACGAGGAAGAATTGCAGGCGTTGCTCGAGCGCCTGATAGAAAGCGAACTGGACGACTACACCGACATCACCACCCTGATCGGCATCGAGTTCGACGACAACACCGCCTGGGGTCAACTGACCATCCTGGAGTTGAAGCTGCTGATCTTCCTGGCCTTGCAGCAATATGAAGAAGCCAAGGAGTGCGTGGAGATGTTCCTGCAGTACAACGACAACACCGCCGAGCGTGGCCTGTTTTACCAGGCGATGAATGCGGTGCTGGAGATGGAACTCGACGAAGATCTGGACCTGGCGGATTACGAAGCCAATTTCCGTCGCATGTTCGGCAACGAGCGGATGGACGCGGTGATTGGCTCGGTGAATGGCGATGTGCGCTTCTATGGCCTGACGCCGACCAGCATGAAGCTGGAAGGGATCGACCGCCACCTGCGCCTGATCGACAGCTACAAGAAGCTGCACGCGGCGCGGGCCAAGGTCGCGGCTCTTTCCAGCTGATGGCCAGGCCGGGGAACAGCGCCCGCCGTTGAATCGACAGGCGCTGGCCCCACAGGCATAGGAAATGGCCCGGGCGATCAGCGGGCCAACCCGCCGGCCCCACGCCGCTGCCGACTCGAACCAGCTACTTCTCAGCGACCTTCCAACCCCTTCCCTGCTAGCCCCCGGCGACACCTTCCTCCCCCGGCGCCGTATTGCCGGCAATGGCAGCCCCGAGGAAGTACAGCATCCCGCCCGCGACGATAAACAGCATCAGCATGTAGAAGATGTATTGGGGCGGCTGCACCGCCAAGACCGCCCCGCACAATACCGGCCCCAATGCCGCGCCCAGGTTGCTCAGGTTCTGCGCCCCGTAATACATGCCCCGCAAATGGCTGGGGGCGATGTTGTCGATGAACATGTATTCGGCGGGAAACACGATAATCTCGCCGAGCGTGAAAATGACCATGGCGCCGACCCAGAACACCAGGGTGGTCGACAGGGCGAAGCCCGCCAGCCCCAGGACAAACATAACCAGCCCGCCGGCGAGCCACAGGTTCAAGTGTTCCTGGGAGATTTTCCTGCCGATGAGGTATTGCAGGCTGATCACCGTCAGGGCATTGGTGGCCACGATGCTGCTGATAATCCGGTAGGCGGTTTCGGCTGTGGTGGTCACCACCAGGTACTGCGAGAGGTAGGCGCTGAACTGGCCGAAGACCACGGCGCTGAGCAGCCCGCCCAGGGTAAAGCACACCAGCCGGCGATCGCTCAGCAACTGCTTGCCCACGGCCAGGAACGGCGCGCGGGGCTGGCTTGGCTCAACGCCCGCCAAGCCCCTGTCGCCCCACACGAAGTAGATAAACAAGAACCCTGCGCCCAGCCCCGCGGACAACAGAAAGGGCAGGCTGATATCCAGCCCGGCCAGCCCCGCGCCGAGAAAGGGGCCGACGGCATAACCGATATTGGTCAGCGTGTATTTGATCGAAAACACTTCGCCCCGGCCAGCGGCGGGAAGCAGGCTGCCAAAGCCCGATTTCACGGCGATATCGATGACCGCGTAGGCCAGGTTGATCGACACCAGGCACAGGTAGAACAGCCAGAGATCGCGCGCGACAAAGGTGCCGAGGAAACCCGCGGTGAACACACCACTGCAGACCAGGATCAGCCTGTAGCTGGACATCCGGTCCACCAGGAACCCGCCATACAGGCTCAACAGCGAGCCAATGATCAGCGTGCTGCCGATGACCAGGCCGACATCGGCGATGCTCAAGTGGAAGTGGCCCGATAAGTAAATGACCAGATAAGGCAGGGTGATCGCGCGGGCGAGGGTCAGGATCAGGGACGCTGAAAGCAGCAGGTTTACCGTGGTCGGATAGTTTCTTAGCGTGGCCAGCATCCTTGCCTCATCGTTATCGCCATTATTTTTGTCGGGTTCGCGCTGTGGCAATCGCAGGAAAGCCGGCGCGGATCAAGCATACTGCTGAACCCAGTTCTCATTGCTGATGGTTTTTACCGGGTGCGTGGAGCCAGATTCACGAATAAGGAATGTCTATGTTTTCCTCCGAACGCTTGAAGGGCATCGATGTATTTGTCTGCGTGGCCGAGTCTGGCAGCTTCACGGCCGCCGCCGAGAAAATGCACCTGACAGGCTCCGCCGTCAGTAAAAGCATCGCGCGCCTGGAGGGCCGGCTGGGCACTCGCCTGCTGCATCGGACCACGCGATGCGTGGCGCTGACCGACGCGGGAATGACCTTCTATCGCACCTGCACCGGTGTGCTGTCCGACCTGGAAGACGCCGAGTTTGCACTCAAGGCCGAAGCCAACGAGGCCCGCGGCAGTGTTCGCATCGACCTGCCAGGGGCTTTCGGTCGCGCCCAGGTGCTGCCGATCCTGCTGCGCCTTGCCCAGGATCATCCGGCGCTGACGCCGCATATTTCCTTCTCCGACGGTTTCGTCGACCCGTTCAAGGAAGGCGTGGACATCGTTGTGCGTATTGGCGGCGCGGATGCCTGGCCCGATACGCTGGGGCAGCGTTGCCTGGCCCGCGAGCGACACCTCTTCTGTGCCTCCCCCGCCTATCTGGCCAGGCAGGGCGTCCCGCTGACCGAGCACGATCTGCAACAGCATCAGTGCATCGCCTATGGCTGGGTGGATGGCCGGATCAACCCCTGGAATTTCACCGACGACCAGGGCGCCACGACGCGCCGGCAAGTCGCCGCCCAGCTTGTGGTGGGCAATGGCGAAGGCATCGTGATGGCGGCCATGGCCGGTTGCGGTATCGCGCAGTTGCCGTCCTGGCTCATCCAGCGGCAGCTGGACGAAGGGACCTTGGTGGAGGTGCTTGCCCATCGGGCAAGCGAGGGAATGCCGATCAACCTGGCCTGGGTCAAAAGTCGTGAAACGCTGCCCAAGGTCAGAGTCCTGCTGGAGGCCCTGGTCACAGGGCTGACGCCGATAGACGACGGCGACCTGACCGCCAGCCCTGCCCGCTGACAGGCAACGATCGACCAGCACCTGCCGCCGGCCGATGGCCCCGCCCTGCCCTCAGAACTTCGTCAGCACCCCCACGCGCAGCGTCCGCCCCGGCGCCGGCATGAAGCTCTGCGCCAGCGGGTCCAGATAGTAACGATCGGTCAAGTTTTGCAGCGAAACATTGAGGTGGGTGTGCTCCTTCAACTTGTAGTTGAGGAACAGGTCGAACAACGCCACCTCGCGGTAGACCAGCTGCGGCGTGGTCGCGCCGGTCTGCCAGTTCTCGTCGGCCTTGACCGTCGGCCCGGAGCTGTAGGTGGCGCGCCCGCCGACGGTCAGGGACTGGTCAAAAAAGCGCAGGCCCGAGGTCAGGTTCGCCGAGAAGCGTGGCGGGTTCTGGGTGTTGGAGTACGAGCCCATGAAGCTGCCCGGCGTGCAGTCCGGCGTGTTGCTCAAGTCCCGATAGCGATTGCTGCTGGCCCGCAGCCGCGCGGCGAAGGCCGAGTCGCAGGTTTCGGTCTTCAGGTAGTAGGTGGAGGAAAAGTCCGCGAACACCCGGCCCGCGTCGTAGTGCGACTGCAGCTCCAGGCCGCTGGTCTTGAAGCTGTCGGTGTTGCTGAAGCGCATCTGGCCCATCAGGCCCGGGCTCGGGTCGTAGTAGCGGGTGATGTAGTGCTTGATGCTGTTGTTGAAGTAGGCAATCTTGAGCGCCGCCGAGTCGTTGTCCAGCAGCAGGCCCTTGTGCAGCGTGCTGGCGCCGATTTCCCAGTTGCTGGAACGTTCGGGTTTCAGGCCTTTGCCCGGCGTGGTCTGCAACACGCCCTGGCTGGTTTCGAACAGCGAGGGCATGCGCAGGCCCTGGGTATAGGACGCATAGACGAAGGTGTCTGGCAGCACTTCGACATTGATGCCGAAGGCCGGTGCAAAGGCGCCGCCGCTGTTGCTCTGCTTGCCGGAATAGTCATAACCGCTGACCACCTCGCCCACCTGCGACGGATAGACCGTCGAGTCGGTCGCACCGAAGTCGTTGTAGCGAATGCCCTCGAACGGATAGTTGGTGTTGTTGAAGACAATGCCATTGTTCAACCGCGGGTCCGTGGCGTCGGTGTACTGCCCGTTCGAATCCGGGAACCACAGCATGTTGCCGGAGGTGTCCGCGTTCAAGACCCGCAGGTACCTCAAGTCGCGTTCCTCCCAGCGCGCCGTCGCTTGGGCGACGTGGTCCTTGCTGCGGTAATAGGTATAACGACCGCCGCCCCACAGGGTCAGGCTGTCGACCGGCTGGTATTCCAGCTTGCCGTTCAGGCTGAACTCCTGCCGCTCTCCTTCGCGCAGCATGCGGTTGGCGTTGATGTCGTCCTGGGTGGTGACCACGCCCTTTTGCGGGCGCAAGTCCTCGACCTGGAACGAGCCACCCAGGTCCAGCTTGAAATCGCCATAGTCGCTCTGCAAGTGTGAGGTGTTGGCCAGGTCGCCGCCGATGCGGCGGTCGGCCTGCCGGCTCCATTTGCGGTCCGAGCGATAGGCTTGCGAAGCCGGGGCCGCTACCGAGGTCAGCTGGCTGGTTTGCGCGTCGGTCATCCATAGGCTGGCCGTCAGGTCCACCAGCGGATTGCCGTCCGGCAGGTAGTGGTAGCGCGCGGTGTAGGTGTCGATCTTGGTATGGCCCAGGGGGTACTGGTAGATGCCGCCGGTGCCGAAACGGAAAATGTCCGACGGCATGATTTCGCCGATGCGCCCATCGTAGCGGCGGTAACCGAGGTCGAAAGTGTGGCCGTCCACCGGGCGCAGGGTGGTCTTGAGCAAGAAGGACTCAGTCTCCGAAGAGGAGTTCAGCACCTCCTCGCCGGCGTTATAGGTGGTGGCCACCGTCATGTCTTCACGGCCATGACGGTCATAGGTGCGATAGCGGTCCTGGCCCTTCTTGCCGGCGAAATAGTTGCCCTGGTTGCGGTGGGCGTAGGCCGCCACCACGTCGAAAAACTCATGGCTATAGGCGAACGCGGCACTGCCGGACTCGGCCTTCGAACCGAACAGTCCACCACGGCTGCGATGCGGCTCCGAGAACAGCTCCTCGGTCATCGAATGGCTATCGCGCGAGGCGGGAGCGACGCCGTTGTTCCACAGGTCGCCCTTCAAGCGCAGGCCGATGTTCTTGCCGTCCCGCAGGATGTCGTCGACGCCAAGGGTGCGCATCTTCACCGTGCCGCCGATGGCGCTGGAGGTCAGGCTCGGGCCCTTGTCGATGGCGATGTCACTGATCAGGTCCGGGTCGATGTAGCTACGTTGCTGGGTGCCGGCATACCCGCGATAGACATCCAGCGCCTGTTGCGAGCCATCCACCGTCACCGCCACCCGGCTCTGGCCCTGGATGCCGCGGATGTTCACATCCAGGCCGCCGCCGTTGCGGCTGTCGCCGACCTGCACCCCAGGCTGGCCCTTGAGCACGTCGCCGACCGAGATCACGCCAAAGCGCTGCATGTCCTCGCCGGAGATGTACAGCGAGGAGCGCGGCGCCGAATACACCTCCTTCTGCTCCAGATCTTCGCCGACGACTTTCTGCGACGGCAGCACCATATCCCCGCCCGCCCGATACAACTCGAAGCTGCCGTCAACCTGGCGCTGATAGCCCAGGCCGGTTCCCGCCAGCAACCGCGCCAGGCCCGCCTCGGTGCTGAAATCGCCTTGCAGGCCCTGGCTGCGCTTGCCTTCTGTCAGCGTGGCGCTGCCCGCCATATTGATGCCTGCCTGCACGCCAAAACGCGACAGCGCCTGGTCCAGCGGGCCGGCGTCGATGCTGTAGTGCTGGCGCTCGCCAGCCGCGAAAACAGCCGCGCCGCACAGCGGCTGCAGGCTGAGGAAAAGCAGGCCAAAGGTGCGGGCACACAAGGCTCGGGCGGGGAAGATCATGCAAGGCTCCTAGGGGTTGGCACCCACCTGTCCCGGTGGGTCATACCTGAAGGCCAAGCCAGATCGAAAAAACTGCGCCCCGGGGAAAAAATATTTTCAGGCCGGCACCACAGTCACCCAGTAACGGGTTCGTCGCTCGATGCGCACCGGCAGCGTATTGGCCACCAGCGCCAGCGCGGCATCGGTGTCGTCGAGCTGGAAACTGCCGGTCACGCGCAAGGCCGCGACCGCTTCGCTGCAACGCAAAAAGCCCGGGCGATAACGCGAAAGTTCAGCCAGCAAGGTATCCAAGCGCATGCGTTCGGCCGGCAAGATGCCACGCAGCCAGGCCTGGGCCATAAACGGATCAACACGGCTCGGTGCCGCGACGCCCTGGCTGTCGATCCGGGTTTGCCAACCGGCCTGCAGCGGCACCGGTAGCCAATGGCGCCGCGCACTGACCTGCACCAGGCCACGCAGCACCGTGACCTGGGTGCCCTGGCGGTCGTGGCGCACCAGCAGATTGGCGCCGCGGCCGTACAGCACCGCGTCCGGGGTCAGCAGTTGCAGCGATGCCGATTCCGCCGGCGTATCCAGCGCCAGCTCGCCCTCGACCAACTGCACACTGCGCCGCTGCGCGGTCAGCTCCAGGTTCACGGCGCTGGCGGTGTTCAGCCACAGCGAGCCACCGTCCGCCAGGGCCCAGCGCCGACGCTCGCCGATACTCGTGCGGTAAGTCGCCAGGGCCGAACGCACCAGGGTGGAATCCGCGCCTTGCCAGGCAACCCCGCCGAACAATCCCAGGGCGAGCAGACACTTGAGCACCTGCCGACGCCGCTGCGGATCGGCACCGGCCGACTCCAGTGCCCGCCGCGCCGTGGCATCGGCCAACAGATTGGCCCCAGGCTGCAGCATCAGCGGCAAGCTGCTGACCCGCTGCCAGGCGTATTCATGCTCGGCGCTCGCCTGCCGCCACTGCTGCAAAGCCTGATGCTCGACATCACTCATCAGCCCGGACTGCGCGCGGACCATCCAGTCGATGGCGCTGTCCCGCACCCGCGGATCAACCACGGCGCCACTCATTCAAAACGGCTCGCGTAACAGACACTGAACGCCTTGCCCATGGCCCGCTGCACCTGGGCCACGCTCAGGTTCAACCGTGCGGCGATCTGCGGGTAGGTCAAGCCGTCGAGCTGAGACAAGAAGAAAATCTGCCGCACCCGCGACGACAGCCCCACCAACAGCGAATCCAGCTGCAACAGGGTTTCGATCATCAAGTGCCGCTCTTCCAGCGAAGGCTCCTCGGCCACCGGCCGCGCCGCCAGCGCTTCCAGGTAAGCCCGCTCGATCGCCTGGCGCCGCCAGCGATTGATCAGCAAGCCATTGGCAATGGTCGCGAGAAACGCCATGGGCTGGCGCAGCTCGCGCACATCCTCCTGCGAGCGCATCACGCGGACAAAGGTGTCGTGGGCCAGGTCCTCGGCATCGGCACTGTGCCCCAGCCGCCGATGCAACCAGCCGCGAAGCCAGCCGTGATGGTTCGCATACAACCGGGCGACGGGCGAGGCAAAGCTGTCGTCGTGCATGTCAGATCCGCATTAATGATAATGCTTCTCATTTTAGAGTTTGGCGACAGGCGTTGTACAGCACCGAGGAAATGGCTCGGGTTTTAGCAGGGCCCTGAAATGCCCTCGGCATAGCACATTTGCCCTATATGCCCCCCTCCAACGCCATGCTGAAATAAATCCCCCTATTGAGTCAGATTTAACAGGGGCCGGCCGTGCCAGATTCCCTGACTCCACGTTTTCTGACGTGCCCCGTTGAGGATCGCTGATAACCAGGGCGAAACACTATTAAGGAAGATATGCCATGAACAAAAACCACCTCTTTGCCCCCGCGTTACTGCTTCTGGCGGCTACCTTGGCCGGTTGCTCGACCAACCCCAATGTCTTGCAAATACATAAAGTCACCGCGGAAACCATTGGCCTGGCCTCGACCGACGAACTCACCATGGGTCCCGTCACCAAAGGCAAGGAAGACTTCCTCGGCGGCTCGGAACTGACCTTCAAAGCCACCACCGCCAAGGGCCGCGTCTTCAACTGCTCGACCTTCATGACCCCGGGGATCCTGCTAGATCCGCCGAAGTATTCACGGCTTACTTGTACTAACTGAGCGGGTGGCAGCGGCTTGAAGCAAAAGGCCCCGACTTGTCGGGGCCTTTTTGTTTTGAGCGAGCAGTAGATTGCCAGGGTTTCACGTAGCCTGATCTCAGGCCCGACTGTGCGGCGATCTGTGGGTAGGTCAAGTCGTCGAGTTAGGACAAAAAGAGAATCTCTCGTACCCACGACGATAACTCCAGCAGCAGCGAATCCAATTGCAACAGTGTCTCGATCAGCAAGTGCCGTCCTCCGGCGAAGTCTCCTCGGCATCGGAACTGTGCCTCAACCGCCGATGCAGCCAGCGGTGATGATTCGCATACAATTGGGCGACGGACGAAACGACGCTGTTGTCGCGCATGTAAGATCCACATTAATGATAGTGCTTCTAATTTTAGTATTTAATTTTGATCAAGAACTGCTCTTCATGAGCAGCGCCTATTAACGAAGAAAGAACCTTTAGGATAAGAACAATAGATCCACCTCCTTTCCATCCTTCAGAACTAAGACCCCCCCTCCCTCTATCAACTAACCTCTTGCCCAATGAAGCTTATAGAAACATGAACCTTCACCTCCCCTGAAAAACCTGTAAACTACTTAACTTCTATCAATTTCGAGGTATCAGGTGAGTAAACAACAGCCAGACAACGCTCTCTCTACATTATTAGATGAAAAGATCAGAAGTTTTGTAGCTTCGTTCATTCAGAGTTCCCGCCGGCTATTCGTCGATGAGAATGGGAAGCTTGTGCACTCCCAGGAGTTTGGAGTTTATCGAGAACGTATTGTTAGCGATTTTCTAAAACTGTTTAGCCCTGAGAGAATGGGAGTGGACTCTGGTTTTGTTGTGACCTCTGGTGGACGTATTAGCTCGCAATGCGACATTGTCATCTACGACAAGACCGTTACTCCACTAATTCGTGATGATCACCGCCAACGTTTCTTTCCCATTGAGTCGGTCTGTGCAGTTGGCGAGATCAAATCACGCATGAGCCTATCAGAACTTAAATTGGCGCTACGCAAGCTGGCAAAGCTCAAGTCTTTACGTGATTCATTGTACAAACCGTCTTACGTGTACACCCTAAAGAGTGGAGGTGTTCGAGATAGCATCTTCGAGCCAGAGCGGGACGAGCTCGACCAGATATTCACTTTCCTGATTTGCGAGTCATTCAGCTTCAATCTGCAAAAACATCTTTGCGAAATCGTCGACTGTTACACGGAGCAACATCCAAAACACCCGTTTTGCCATAGACATAATGTGATCCTTAGCCTCAACGATGGCTTGATAGCCTACCTGCACCCTAGTGGCTCAATTTTCCAATTTCCGTCGCAACTGCTGACACTCACTGACCAGAACGGTAGCAGTAAACGTAAAGTTTCCCTGATGAAACATCGCCTGATCCTACCCCAAGAAGCCCAATCGATTGAGCACCTAAGGCACTTTTGCACCTTGTTTCATCAGGGATTAACCACAGTATCTGTGTTGTATCCTGATATGGGGCGGTACATCCAAAGCAAAGAGGATGTAATGTTTGTCGACCTCGAACAGAAGCATTGATCCTGCGTTGGAAAGAGGAACAGATTGATAATTGGCGGACTGCCGTTGATTTTGACACGTGGGCACTGTTTCAAACTGCTCGACGATTCGATTTATCTGTGCGTCATATCCCCTGCAGAAATAACAGAACTAAGGGGAGCCCTTGAGTAAGGGCTTTTTGTTTAACCGCCACCCTTCGCATACGTGACTCCCAGACAAAAATGGCTCCCCCCTTGCCTTTCTCTTTGC
Organism: Pseudomonas sp. FW305-25; assembly: GCF_017351415.1. Taxonomy (NCBI): domain Bacteria; kingdom Pseudomonadati; phylum Pseudomonadota; class Gammaproteobacteria; order Pseudomonadales; family Pseudomonadaceae; genus Pseudomonas; species Pseudomonas sp. FW305-25. The sequence continues at coordinate 20,340 of NZ_JACNDE010000038.1, forward strand.
TAGGCCAAGGTGACAACCGGACTTATAACGCCCGGTCGCTGATTGTCGGAATTAAGTATTCAAGGACCGGGTTGTATCACCCAAGGCGCGCAACAGATCACAGCCATCGCTGAGCAGCAGGCCAATGGCAAAGCGGATCTGAGCGACATCTTGAGCGCCGGAAGCGCAGTCGAGGATTTCCAGCAGATTGCAGGCAGCGCCGATACGTTGCTGGGCGCAGGTGTAGAGATCGGAGAGCGAGGCGTTGGCGTCCAGGTAGAGGACGGGGTGGTCGGTGTCGTTGCGGGTGAGTGGAACGAGGTTGCAAATTTCTGTGCGGGTCATTGATGAAGCTCCATGAGTATTTAAGCCCTGCCCTCACCCTGCAACCAAGCAGGGAGTCAGTTGATGGATGAGGCGCTATGCACATAGTTTTTTGGCCCGCGATGACCAGTCATCAGCCAACAATGACGAGTTGAACTATAGAAGCGGTATTCGCTCGAGGACAGCTTTTAGGTGGAAGGTTGTTCGGTTTATCGTTTCAAAAATATGCCGTGATCAGCTTTTGAATGGCTGTTTTCGGCCGATTCTGTTGAAAAAGTCGGTCTGCCCAAACTGCCTGATCATTGACTGGTGAAAGCGCCTTTTTTGCACGCTGCTACGTGAAATCCGAGTCCGGGAAGCCCTGCCAAAAGTAAAGATTTCAATCTCGGACGCGTACTTTTCTGATGCGCAAACCATGGCCGACTTTTTCAACAGAATCGGCCAATAGCTGCCGGTGGCGACCGGCAGAAAACGGCCCAGAGTGTGTAAAAACGCTTCGCCAAAATTGAAGTGTGCGCGTCTACGTGAAATTTGAAATTTATCGGCACGTCAGCAGATGTGGATCTTGCGTAGAAGCGCGATTTCCAGTCCAGTTTTGAGTACCTGTCGCGCTCAAAAACGTTTTTACACACCCTCGGCCAGAAGCGGACGGTCATTCAAGTAGCCGCTGCGAGTAGAGCCTAGCCACCGGTTTGCCAGCGAAGCTATGCTCACGGAAAGTCGAATACAAGGTGTTGGAAAGTGACTGCTGAGTACATTCTTGAACAATTCATTATTGGTCCGCGCTTGCAACTGAGCATCTCCGAGGAGCGCTACAAGGAGCTTGCGCATGCACGAAACGTGTTGTCCGAGGCACTGGCTTTCGAGCAACGATACGAATTATTGCTTGGCAATTTTCTGGCCATGGAACTCGCTTTCACCGAAATTTGCCTGCGTAACAAAGTAGAGCCCCAACATCGGTACATGGATTCAGCTGAAATCCTAGAGACAGCAAATCGCCATGTCGTGAATACGCTTACCGCTATGCGAGCCTATGCCGACCAGGTGGTGCAGGACTTCAAGTGCTTGGACCTGGTTCCTAGCTTCAGCCAGGTGGCCAAGTCGGAACTAAATGAGGCATTTTACCGAAGCTTGGACTATCGATTTATGTGCAGTTTAAGGAACCACGTTCAGCATAAGGCTACTGCTGTGCACGGTTTTGTAGCAGACGATGATCGGATGAGAGATGCCAACGGCTGGGTCGAGACAGTAACGTTTTATGCAAACAAAGAGACTCTTAGGGCAGATAAAGACTTCAAGCTCCGAGTTCTGGATGAGCAACCTCAGAAAATCGATATTCGGCGGCGTGCACGACGAAGTGTACAAGCGGTAGGCGAGGTGCATCTGGCTCTACGCAACTTGTCCAAAGACCAGGTAGCACAAGCCAGGTCAGCAATTGAACTGGCAATCCGCGAGTACAAGGAAGCTGGTGCAGAGTCAATCATCGGCCTTGGTGCTCGACGCGTCGGCGACACTACCGCAGATGTCGCCCTATTGCTGGACTGGGATGACGTTAGACTTCGGCTTGTCAATAAAAACAGCAGCCTTCCACGGCTTTGGCCCCGCCGTAGTCATCGTGAAGCGAAGGTTGAAGAGATTATCGCGCTGCGTGATGCAATGGAGCAGACCCAGGCCCAAGCCGCAGCGCTTGTGTTCGTTACCGAAGATCGCTGGCGAGACTACGAAGATGGCCTGCCGATGCCGGAAGGCCTATTTCTTCTTTACAAGCTTCAGGTGGGACGACATCCGACACATACTCTCCAGCAATTGAATGCTGTCGACGAGTAAAGGATAGCCACTACGGGATGTAATCCGTATTAGTGGCGGACGTGTCCCTTTTCAAGAACTTATATATGGGGCAGAGAGGTAGACGGCCGTGGGTAGAGCCCGACCAGTAATTACTGTTGATGAGAGGTAGCTATTAGCCGACTTCTGCCTGTCGCCACCGGCTGCTTTGGGTCGAAAATAGCCTTTCGTGACTGGCAGCTATTGGCCGTCTTCTGCCTCTCGCCAAGGGCAGTAATCGGCCAGAAGCAGCCAGCCAGAGACGTCTAAGAAACCTGTTGCGAATTAAAGTACTTATGCCTCGATGAGTTAAAAGGGCACGCTCTATATGGCTATTTGGCATCAGTCATTGAAAGCAGTGCAATCGCGCGAATGCTCGTGTATAAAAAGTACTTCGTATGAAGTTTTATAGTCATAGACTGGCGACTTAAGGGTATAGGAAAGGTCATGGATCTAAAGATCGCCTGGTGGAATTGCCATTTATCTGCACCCGCATCCAAAGCGAAGCCTGGTGTGGTGACGGCAGAATTTATTACTGTAATTCTGAGCATGCTAGATTCGGGCGTCGACCTTCTTTGCCTTTGCGAAGTCAATGAAGATAATTGCCTTGAGTTGGAGCGTCGTATCCTCGCAGCCACATTGATTGACCCAAAATATGCGCTCTATACCGTTCGTTCTCTTTATTCAAAAGACGGCAACAAAATAGACGACTACGGCATTGTTTACAATCACGAAAAGCTCTCTCCAACAAGCGAAGTAGTGGATCTCAATGCCAAATCGGATGTGTCCGCTAAGCATCTTAAGGTCGGCCGAAGACTACGCTTAAAATTACACAATGCTGTAGATCTATGGTTGATTTTGTGCCACTGGCAAAGCTTACGTACGTATTCTGAAGACTCGCACATTAGGACAGAGATAGCCTCAGAGCTTAGGGGGTACGTTAAGGATATATATGATGATGATCCAAATGCGCTAATTGTCATTTGCGGAGACTTCAACGACGAGCCATTCAGCAGATCCATTCAGATGGCATTGAAGGCTAGTAGGGATATTAGTTACGTGAGGGCGCGTAGCGATGCTCTATTCAATCCTTTCTGGCGATTAATTGGAATGACCGATCTTGTAACTGGAACCCATTTGCCGGCAGGAACTTGTGTTAGTACCGACTCACAGCAAATGACAAATTGGAGAACTTTTGATCAAATCATTCTTTCGTCCGGTTTTCTAAAGGATGGCTGGAGCTTCGTAGGAAGCGGCGTAGAAATAATGACCACTTTAAATATATCCGACAGCACTTTAAAATGGTGTGATTTCTCTGACCATTATCCCATTACCTGTAATTTGAAGAGGGTCGTTTAATGGATTTCCTCAGTTTTGTTCAGAAAGGTGTTGAAAAATCAAATAAGTGCCTAGCGGCCATCGCTGAAGTTGATAAGATCTTTGATAGCATTAATTCCGATTTAAAAAAATATGCGGCAGGTGAACTAATTTTGGATCGCGGTGTGTCTACAAGAGCCCAGATCGAGTCAATTGCAGAGTTTGTCGCAGGCGTAGAGTCGAATTATCTTAGAAATGATAGAATTCTTTTGTCACTTAAGACGAGTAATGGATTATTTACTGAGGATGTAGCAGGCTGGAAGCAACGCGCTACAGGATATCCTTGCATAATTAAATTTGATGGCCAGGAGTTGAGTTGCAACAATGCTACGCACCTCGTCACTGGGCTGTCTGAGCTCCTATCTTCTGTTGGGTTTGGTAATGCCGTAAATAATTTGATTCAAAAAGCGTCAGAGTCTGGAGCGCAGAAGAAATCAAACGTGTCTGATTCAGGCCAATCTTCCCGTTTAAGTTTAGTGAAGCCGGCAGCGGTGGCGACCACTGCGAAGAGGTATACTGCCAAGCCTGCAGCAAAGCCGGCAGCCGCTAAAGCCGCTGCTAAGAAGCCTGTTGCCAAACCCGCCGTAAAGTCGGCAGCCGCTAAAGCCGCTGCAAAGAAGCCTGCTGCCAAATCCGCCGCAAAGCCAGCAGTCCCTAAAGTCGCCGTAAAACCAAAAAGTGTTAATGCCCCAGCAGCAGAGCCTATTGTGGGCAAGGTAAGTCGTGAACATCAGTCAAGTGAAACAGACAACACTTCCTACTGATTTGACAAAGGGGACGTCTCTACTTTCAATCAAATAAATCCGTCCCCTGTTTGGTGTTTTTGGGCGCTAACAATACCGCTCCCTTTTTTTAATAAACAGCAGAAATTCGGGGGCAAACTATGTTTATAACACGCAGACACACACGACTTATGAATATGGTGGTCTGACACCGCGTACCCCTATAGAAGGAAAGTTAGTTTAGAAATAACAACCCTATCCAGCCAAGTCTTTAATTTCGAGCAGCGAGTCAGTGAGTGGTAGTGTTGAAGTTTCATCAAAGCTCTCGAGAACTTCTATCAACTCATGTTTAACTCGATCTGCAGTAATTAAGACGGAATCGTTAAGTTCGGCATCGACGTTATGTACGATGATATCGCGAGATAATTGGAGCTTCACTAATTCCTGGGCCTGCTCGGAAGATATAATGCCTTCCTCTACAAGCTTGTCAATGATAAGCCGCGTCGAAGTTTTGTTTTTTATTAATTTACGAGCTTGCTCGTGATGCAGTGCATTCATGGCAGTTTCGATGAGCAACTGCTGAATAGAAATCCAAATAGAAATGAGCTCCGCGTGCGTGCTATTTACGGTGGTCGCGATGTTTTCGGCAACTTCTTCTTTTTGCTCCGGGGACATGTAAATACTGTCAAGTTTGCTCAATGCTTCGCCGAGCTTATCCTTAACCTCTCCGGATATTTTTAGTATATTTTCAAAATCATCGTGACCAATAAAGTTGTTATGCGCCACAAGACATCTCAACTCATACAGCTTTGCCCAGCGTGTTTGTAAATACTCGCTCTTACAGCTAACGATCGGCTGAAAATATCTTTCCCAATTTGAGGTTGGAACAAGCTCCTTTAGTTCTTCAATATTTATTTCGCTGGCTGATACTGCTGATCGAACTTTCTCCATAAGCTTAGAAGAGCTTGCAGTTGAGTAAGGCTTAAATAGGAAGTCCGAAAGCTGAATGAAGTCGGTCTCAAAAAGATAGTTGTTTCCTGCTGCGTTCTTCTTCGTTTTTATGGATTCCGAAACTTCTCTCGGGACAGCCTCTTTTGTCCAGCCTAGACCGATTTTTGTAAGCATGAATTTCGTGATTAACTTGCGCATCATGTTTTCAATTTCATGTATCACAGGGTAGGCAGCTGAGGAGAGACTGCTACTAATATCATCCCATAGGACCTCAACCGGTCTTTCGGCCGCCTTGGCTAAAATGGTCCTTATTGATTTTAATAGTGACAAGAATGTTATTATCTCGGCTTTGTTTTGACAGCCTAGTCGCACGTGAAAAAAAATGTGACTATTGTTCTGTATTTCTCCTTGTTGAACATCATAGTCAAACCTTACCCCGTCGAATACCAGCCCTTTGGTTTTTATTTCTATACTGCTATATGATTGAATTAAATTATTAAATGCGGAAATTGAGTTGCAGAACCCTTCCTTAGAATTGACTATTGCAAGGTATTCGACTTTAAGGTTTTCCATTACCATTTCTTCGTTAAGTTGATACTGGCGATGATATCGTTTTGAAATCATCACGTCATCGATACATTCAGTGAATCATTGAGAGCGACGTCAAAAATCCTTCCGCTCACGGTGTTTTTTGCTGGGCCTACCTAGGATCAGTGTCTTTTAGCTGAGTTAGAGGACGTTATTCCCAAATCGCCTTGCGACCGCCCATCGAACGACCACTTTTGGCGGAAAGCAGACGCTCCTCCACCTAGCAGATGTCTACATTACTCGTCAGTATCCAAGATCCGGGAGATAGCTCAAAAGCACCCCGCAAAATCACAGCCGTGATGAGCGGCTATCATTAGCCGCTCAAGATCAAGAGAGCACTTCAGGAGTTACCCAACTCAAAAATTCGCCGGCGTATTCGCACTAATAATCTCCGCCTCATCCTGCCCAATATTCCGAAACTTATGCGGCAAGGTCGTCGGAAAATAATACCCATCCCCCGGGTTCAGCACGCTCACCTGCCCATCCACCGTCAATTCCACTGTGCCACGGGTGACAAGGCCGCACTCCTCCCCTTCGCTGTGCACTATGGGTTCGTCGCCGGAGCTGGCGCCGGGGGCGTATTGTTCGCGCAGGAAGCGCATCTGGCGGGTTGGCAGGGCGGCGCCGATCAGCAGCAGGCGGGCGCCGTCGCGGCCGAGGTCGGGTTGTTCGTTGGCGCGGAACACGTATTGGTGTTCGCGCGGGGGCTGGTCGAAGGTGAAGAAGTCGGCCAGGGACATGGGGATGCCTTCGAGCAGCTTTTTCAGGGAGCTGACGGAGGGGCTGACGCGGTTCTGTTCGATCAGGGAGATGGTGGCGTTGGTCACGCCGCTGCGCCGGGCCAGCTCGCGCTGGGACAGTTTGTAGCTTTCGCGAACGAGTTTGAGTCGGGTGCCCGTGTCCATAACAGCCTTATGCGAGAGGAACTTAAGGGTATTCGGCGCTTGGGTCGCGATTGTCGCGATTTGGGTGCCTCTGGAGCCTGAAAGGCGGCTATTTAAACATGTTTGACGGCGCTGCTGTAAGGGCTGGCGATGAGGGGTTTACGGGGATTTTACGGTGGGTTTGCGGGCCTTGGGAGGTCCTGCGAACCTCGGCGCAGCCGCGTTGGGGCTCGGCAGCGGCTACAGGTCGGCGTTGAGCCGGGGTTGGCCCGGTGCTGGGGCCGTCTGGGGTCTGTAGCCGCTGTCGAGCGTTAGCGAGGCTGCGTACGACCTGGGCGGCATTCCGACGCAGCGGGCGCCAAACCTGGCGACGCGGAGTGTCTGGCGCTCCGCGTTATCGTTCATCGCGAGCAAGCTGCGCTCCTACAAGAGCAGGAACGCGGGGTGCCATGCCCATGTGCCCTGTCGCTTAGATACCGAAGCGGTCACGCAGCGCGTAGTACGCCGCGCCCATGGCGGTCAGCGGGGCCTGGAAGGTGCGGCCGCCGATCATCGGCATGTGCGGCAGCGAGGCGAAGGCGTCGAAGCGTTCGGCGTCGCCGCGGATCATTTCGGCGATCAGTTTGCCGGCCAGGTGCGAGCAGGTGACGCCGTGGCCGCTGTAGCCCTGCATGTAGTAGGCGTTCTTTTCGATGCGGCCGAATTGCGGCATGCGCGACATGGTCAGCAGGAAGTTACCGGTCCAGCGGTAGTCGATCTTCACGTCCTTGAGCTGGGGGAAGGTCTTGAGGATCTTCGGCCGGATCAGTTGCTCGATGTCGTTCGGCTCGCGGGCACCGTAGACCACACCGCCGCCGTACAGCAGGCGGTTGTCGGCGGTGAGGCGGTAGTAGTCCAGCAGGTAGTTGCAGTCTTCGACGCAGTAGTTGTTGCGGATCAGGCTGCGGGCGACTTTTTCCGACAGCGGTTCGGTGACCACGATCTGCGAACCGCACGGCATGCTCTTGCGCGTCACCCGTGGGTCGAGGTCCTGCTGCAGGTAGGCGTTGCCGGCGATCAGCAGGTACTTGGCGCGCACCACGCCCTTGGCGGTGCGCACGATATTCGGTTCGCCGTAGGTGATTTCCAGCGCCGCCGACTGCTCGAAGATCTTGCCGCCCAGGCCGATGATGGCGCTGGCTTCGCCCAGGGCCAGGTTCAGCGGGTGAATGTGCCCGCCCTGCATGTCCAGCAGGCCGCCGACGTAGGCGTCGGAACCGACTTCCCGGGCGATCTGCGCCTGGTCCAGCAGCTTCAGGTTGTGGTTGCCGTAGCGCTCCCAGCTGGCCTTCTGTTCGGCCAGGCCCTTGAGCTGCTTCTTGTTCATGGCGGCGAAGATCCCGCCCGGGCGGTAGTCGCACTGGATGTCGTAATGCTGGATGCGCTGGCGAATGATGTCGGCGCCTTCGAAGATCATGCTGCCCAGCACTTCGGCGCTTTTTTCACCATAACGCGACTCGATCACGTCGACGTCGCGACTGTAGGAGTTGACCAGTTGCCCGCCGTTGCGCCCGCTGGCGCCGAAGCCGACCTTGGCCGCTTCGAGCACGGTGACGCTGTAGCCCGCCTCGGCGAGGAACAGCGCCGAGGACAGGCCGGTGTAGCCGGCGCCGATCACGCAGACGTCGCACTCGACCATTTCTTCCAATACAGGAAAGTCGGCGGTCTGGTTGCGGGTCGCGGCGTAGTAGCTGTTTACGTAGGTTTGCATCATGAAGTTCCCCAGCAGGTGCGGGTCGTAGCCCGCCCCGCCGTTGTTATAGGTAGTCGTCTTAACGACAACTGTCTGCGCGTCGATCAGGCTGCGTTAAAAACAGGCTCGGAATGCTCATGTAGGCCCCTACAGTCGAACGCGACCCCGGCCGTTCCTCGCCTGTTTTTGCCTTGCCTGATCGCCGCTCGACGAGTTTTCGTAAAGCGCCTAGAGCTTGATCCAGGTCGCTTTCAGCTCGGTGTACTTGTCGAAGGCATGCAGCGATTTGTCGCGACCATTACCCGACTGTTTGAAGCCGCCGAACGGCGCGGTCATGTCGCCGCCGTCGTACTGGTTGACCCACACGCTGCCGGCGCGCAGGCCACGGGCGAAGCGATGGGCGCGGCTGAGGTTGCTGGTCCAGACCCCGGCGGCGAGGCCGAAGATGCTGTCGTTGGCGATCGTCAGTGCCTCTTCCTCGGTGTCGAAGCTGATCACCGACAGCACCGGGCCGAAGATCTCTTCGCGGGCGATGGTCATGGCATTGGTCACGCCGTCGAAAATGGTCGGCTCGACATACAGGCCGCCGGTGCTTTCCAGGGTCCGCGCGCCGCCGGCCAGCAGTTGGCCGCCCTGCTCCTTGCCGATGCCGATATAGCGCAGCACGTTGTCCAGCTGGCGCTGATCCACCAGCGCGCCGACGCGGGTCGCAGGGTCCAGGGCATGCCCGGGTTTCCAGGCCTTGAGGGCCTCCACCAGCAGCGGAATGAATTGCTCGCGGATCGAGCGTTCCACCAGCAGGCGCGAACCGGCGGTGCAGACTTCGCCCTGGTTGAAGGCGATAGCGCTGGCCGCCGCTTCTGCCGCGGCGCGCAGGTCTGGCGCGTCGGCGAACACCACGTTGGGGCTCTTGCCGCCCGCCTCCAGCCACACGCGCTTCATGTTGCTCTGGCCGGAATACACCAGCAGTTGCTTGCCCACCGCGGTGGAGCCGGTGAACGCCAGCACATCCACGTCCATATGCAGGGCCAGGGCCTTGCCCACGGTGTGGCCGTAGCCCGGCAGCACGTTGAACACGCCCTTGGGGATGCCGGCATCCAGCGCCAGCTGGGCGATGCGGATCGCGGTCAGCGGCGACTTTTCCGAAGGCTTGAGGATGAACGAGTTGCCCGCCGCCAGGGCCGGGGCGAATTTCCAGCTGGCCATGATCAGCGGGAAGTTCCACGGCACGATGGCCGCCACCACGCCTGAGGCTTCGCGAGTCACCAGGCCCAGTTGATCGTGGGGCGTGGCCGCGACTTCGTCGTAGATCTTGTCGATGGCCTCGGCGCTCCAGCGGATCGCGTTGGCGGTGGCCGGCACGTCGATGCTCAGGGAATCGCCGATGGGTTTGCCCATGTCCAGGGTTTCCAGGAGCGCCAGTTCTTCCTGGTGCTCGAGGATCAAATCGGCGAAGCGGATCAGCACGCGCTTGCGCTCGGCCGGGGCCTTGCGCGACCACACGCCGGACTCGAACGCCTGGCGTGCCACCTGCACCGACCGGTTGGCGTCGGCCTCGTCGGTGCTGGCAACGTTGGCCAAAAAGCGCCCGTCCACCGGGCTGATGCACTCGAAGGTGGCCGCGCTGGCGGCGTGGCAATACTGGCCGTCGATAAAGGCGCGCCCTTCGAGGGTCAAGGACTGGAAGCGCTGCTCCCAGTCGCTGCGGGATTTAGTCATGGCAAATACTCAACGCAGGATAAGGAACGGCCGTCAGACCGTGTGCAGGTACCAGTTGTATTCGAGGTCGGAGATCGAGTTTTCGAACTCGGCCAGCTCGCTTTCCTTACAGGCGACGAACACGTCGATGTACATCGGGTCGATGTACTTGGCCATCACCTCGCTGTCGTCCAGCACGCGCAGGGCGTCGCGCAGGTTGCTCGGCAGGCTCTGCTCGTTCTGCTCGTAGGAGTTGCCTTCCACCGGCGCGCCGGGCTCGATCTGGTTGGTCAGGCCGTGGTGAATACCGGCCAGTACCGAAGCCATCAGCAGGTAGGGGTTGGCGTCAGCGCCGGCGACACGGTGTTCGATGCGTACAGCATCGGAAGAACCGGTCGGCACGCGCACGGCCACGGTACGGTTGTCGATGCCCCAGCTCGGCGAGTTCGGCACGTAGAACTGCGCGCCGAAGCGGCGGTAGGAGTTGACGTTCGGGCAGAGGAACGCCATCTGCGCCGGCAGGGTCTCCAGAACGCCGCCAATGGCGTGGCGCAGGGCGTCGTTGGTTTCCGGGTCGTCGCTGGCGAAGATGTTGTTGCCTTGCTTGTCGAGAATCGAGATGTGCACGTGCAGGCCGTTGCCGGCCTGGCCCGGGTACGGCTTGGCCATGAAGGTGGTGTCCATCTCATGGTCGTAGGCGATGTTTTTCACCAGGCGCTTGAGCAGCACCGCATAGTCGCAGGCTTTGATCGGGTCGGAGACGTGGTGCAGGTTGACTTCGAACTGCGCCGGGGCGCTTTCCTTGACGATGGCGTCGGCGGGAATGCCCTGCTCTTTCGCGCCTTCGAGGATGTCTTGCAGGCAGTCGACGTATTCGTCGAGGTCGTCGATCAGGTAGACCTGGGTCGACTGCGGACGCTTGCCGGAAATCGGCGAACGTGGCGACTGCGGGCGACCGTTCACGTTGTCCTGGTCGATCAGGTAGAACTCCAGCTCGAAGGCCGCGCAGATGGTCAGGCCCAGCTCGTCGAACTTGGCAACGACCTGGCGCAGCACTTCGCGCGGGTCGGCGAAGAACGGCTGACCTTCGATCTCGTGCATGGTCATCAGCAGTTGCGCGGTCGGGCGCTTCTGCCAGGGCTCGACGCTGAGGGTGCCGGGGATCGGGTAGCAGATGCGGTCGGCGTCGCCGATGTCCAGGCCCAGGCCGGTGCTTTCCACGGTGGAGCCGTTGATGTCCAGGGCGAACAGCGAGGCCGGCAGGTTGATGCCCTTCTCGTACACCTTGTGCAGGGCGGTACGTTCGATGCGCTTGCCGCGCACCACGCCGTTCATGTCTGCAATCAGCAGGTCGACGTAGAGGATCTCGGGATGGTTCTTCAGGAAGGCGTTGGCTTCGTTGAGCTGAACGGCACGCAGTGGGACCGACATGATGCACCTATGTGTTAATTATTATGTTCAAAGCGGTTTCGTGGCAGCAGTCAATCCGAAAGGAAAAGTGAAGTCAATAGCGAACACAGGGCCCACAGCGTTAAATATTTTGCCCTACATGGCCGTGCAAGCAGGCAATAGACACACAGATACCGAATATCCGACGAGTTGCGTTTAGAATTTTTTACACGGAAGTTGTTAATTAAAATCAACGAGGATAAGCTCTGGAAAAACTCGTTCCAGCGTGAATTTCGAGGTGATAAAAATGGCATTCAAGCCATTGATCGGCGTTACTGCGTGCGTCAAAGAGATCGGGCTGCACCCCTACCACGTCAGCGGCGACAAGTACTTGCGTGCTGTCAGCAGCGCGGCCGAGGGCCTGCCCCTGATCATTCCTTCCCTGGCGGACCTCATCGATACCGAGGCTCTGCTGCAGAATCTGGACGGCCTGCTGTTCACCGGCTCGCCGTCGAATGTGGAGCCCTTCCACTATCAGGGCCCGGACAGCGAACCGGGCACCGCCCACGATCCCCAGCGCGATGCCACCACCCTGCCCCTGCTGCGCGCGGCGATTGCCGCCGGCGTGCCGGTGCTGGGCATCTGCCGCGGCTTCCAGGAAATGAACGTGGCCTTCGGCGGCAGCCTGCACCAGAAGGTGCATGAGTTGCCGGGCTACCTCGATCACCGCGAAGCCGACCACCCGGACCTGGCCGTGCAATATGCCCCGGCCCATGCCGTCAGGGTGCAAGCGGGCGGCGTGTTCCAGGCCCTGGACCTGCCCCAGGAATTCCAGGTCAACTCGATCCACAGCCAAGGCATCGACCGCCTGGCCCCCGGCCTGCGCGCCGAGGCGCTGGCACCGGACGGGCTGATCGAAGCGGTGTCGGTGGAACACAGCACGGCCTTTGCCCTGGGCGTGCAGTGGCATCCGGAATGGCAGGTGCTGTCGAACCCGGTCTACCTGCGGATCTTCCAGGCCTTCGGCGATGCCTGCCGGCAACGGGCGGCGCAGCGCAACGGCCACTGATCAAAAGCTTCACCCACGAAATTGACTGCCACGCCCCCGGCCGGCGGCGGCGCGCCTTTGTGCGCCCGCCCCGGGCCGTGGGGCGGTTCAAGCCACACCCAGCACTACGAGAACCTGCTTTTAACAACAAGAACCAGCGTCAGGCCGCCAGGACGGCAGCGCCGAATAAACCCGCCACCGCGGGTTTGTCATCCATCTATTAAGCCGGGCCGTTTTGGCCCGACGACTGACATCTGTTGGGAGTTCCACATGGCAAACGCCTCCAGCACGTACAGAAAGGCTCTGGAAGGTCACCCGCAACCGCAGAAGGTGCTGGTGAGAGTCGACCGCGTGACCAAGAAGTTCGATGAAACCGTGGCCGTGGACGATGTGTCCCTGGACATTCACCAGGGCGAGATCTTCGCCCTGCTCGGTGGCTCGGGTTCCGGCAAGTCCACCCTGCTGCGCATGCTGGCGGGCTTCGAGCGGCCGACGGAGGGGCGTATCTACCTGGACGGCGTGGACATCACCGACATGCCGCCCTACGAGCGGCCAATCAACATGATGTTCCAGTCCTACGCGCTGTTCCCGCACATGACCGTGGCGCAGAACATCGCCTTCGGCCTCAAGCAGGACCGCCTGCCGGCCAGCGAGATCGACGCGCGGGTGGAAGAGATGCTGCGCCTGGTGCACATGACCCAGTACGCCAGGCGCAAGCCGCATCAGCTATCCGGCGGCCAGCGCCAGCGCGTGGCCCTGGCCCGCTCCCTGGCCAAGCGGCCGAAGCTGCTGCTGCTCGACGAACCCATGGGCGCCCTGGATAAAAAGCTGCGCTCGCAGATGCAGCTGGAACTGGTGGAGATCATCGAGCGCGTGGGCGTGACCTGCGTGATGGTGACCCACGACCAGGAAGAGGCCATGACCATGGCCCAGCGCATCGCGATCATGCACCTGGGCTGGATCGCCCAGATCGGCAGCCCGATCGACATCTACGAAGCCCCGGTCAGCCGCATGGTCTGCGAGTTCATCGGCAACGTGAACGCCTTCGACGGCACCGTCATCGAAGACCTGGAAGGCCACGCGGTGATCCACTGCCCGGAGCTGGAACAGCAGATCTACGTCGGCCACGGCGTCAGCACCTCGGTGCAGGACAAGTCGGTGACCTACGCCATCCGCCCGGAAAAGATGCTGGTCAGCACCAACCAACCGGAGCACCGCTACAACTGGTCCCGGGGCAAGGTGCATGACATCGCCTACCTCGGCGGGCATTCGGTGTTCTACGTCGAACTGCCCGGCGGCAAGATCGTCCAGTCGTTCATGGCCAACGCCGAACGCCGCGGCGCGCGGCCGACCTGGGACGACCAGGTGTACGTCTGGTGGGAAGACGACAGCGGCGTGGTACTGCGCGCATGAATACCTCCAGCATGACTCTCAATCAGCGTTTGTCCCGTGTGCTGCCCAGCGGTCGCAAGCTGGTGATCGGCATTCCATTCCTCTGGCTGTTCCTGTTCTTCATGCTGCCGTTTTTCCTGGTGATGAAGATCAGCTTCTCGGAAGCGGCCCTGGCGATTCCGCCCTACTCGGAGATCTACAGCTTCGCCGAACAGAAATTCCAGCTGCTGCTCAACGTCGGCAACTACGCGTTGCTGGTGGGTGACGAGCTGTACATCTCGGCCTACCTCGGCTCGCTGAAGGTCGCCCTGCTCAGCACCCTGATGTGTCTGGTAATCGGCTTCCCCATGGCCTACGCGATCACCAAGGCCAGCAAGGAAACCCAGAACGTCTTGCTGCTGCTGATCATGATGCCGACCTGGACCGCGATCCTGATCCGCGTCTATGCCTGGATGGGCATCCTCAGCAACAACGGTTTGCTCAACGGTTTCCTGATGTGGAGCGGCCTGACCTCGGAGCCGATCGAGATCCTCAACACCAACACCGCGGTCTATATCGGGGTGGTGTACGCGTATTTGCCGTTCATGGTGCTGCCGCTGTACGCCAACCTGGTCAAGCACGACCAGAGCCTGCTGGAAGCGGCGTCGGACCTGGGTTCGAGCAACTTCAACAACTTCTGGAAAATCACCGTGCCCTTGGCCAAGAACGGCATCATTGCCGGTTGCATGCTGGTGTTCATTCCAGTGGTCGGCGAGTTCGTGATTCCCGAGCTGCTGGGCGGCCCGGAAACCCTGATGATCGGCCGCGTGCTGTGGCAGGAGTTCTTCAATAACCGCGACTGGCCGGTGGCCTCCGCCCTGGCGGTGGTGATGCTGGCGATCCTGATTATTCCGATCCTGCTGTTCAACCGCAGCCAGGCCAAAGAGATGGAGGGACGGGCATGAAACGTTTCGGATTTTCCAGCCTGATGCTGGTGCTCGGCCTGGCGTTCATTTACCTGCCGATGCTGATCCTGGTGATCTACTCGTTCAACGCCTCCAAGCTGGTGACGGTCTGGGGCGGCTGGTCGGTGAAGTGGTACGTCGGCCTGCTGGATAACCAGCAGTTGATGGGCTCGGTGGTGCGCTCCCTGGAGATCGCCTGCTACACCGCGATCGCCGCGGTGGCCCTGGGCACCCTGGCGGCCTTTGTGCTGACCCGGGTCACCCGCTTCAAGGGCCGCACGCTGTTTGGCGGCCTGGTCACCGCGCCGCTGGTGATGCCGGAGGTGATCACCGGCCTGTCGCTGTTGCTGCTGTTCGTGGCCATGGCGCAGATGATCGGCTGGCCGCAGGAGCGTGGCATCGTCACCATCTGGATCGCCCACACCACATTCTGCGCGGCCTATGTGGCCGTGGTAGTCTCCGCGCGCTTGCGTGAGCTGGACCTGTCCATCGAAGAGGCGGCCATGGACCTGGGTGCGCGGCCGTGGAAGGTGTTTTTCCTGATCACCATCCCGATGATCGCGCCGTCGCTGGCGGCGGGCGGCATGATGTCCTTCGCCCTGTCCCTGGACGACCTGGTGCTGGCGAGCTTCGTCTCCGGCCCGGGCTCCACCACCTTGCCGATGGAAGTGTTCTCGGCGGTGCGTCTCGGAGTGAAACCGGAGATCAACGCCGTGGCCAGCCTGATCCTGCTGGCGGTGTCGCTGGTGACCTTCCTGGTCTGGTACTTCGGCCGACGCGCCGAAGCGGCCCGCAAGCGGGCGATCCAGGAAGCCATGGACTACACCGCCAACGAATCCTGGCAGCCAGCGGCCGCCAGCAAACCTGCTGCACCAGCGCCTGCGACGGCCTAGGCCATCGCGTTCACGACACACGCCGGCGCCTGGATCGCCAGCACGCTCGCTCCTACAGACATGCACCGTCCCTGTAGGAGCCAGCTTGCTGGCGATGGCGCCCACCCTGACACACCGCATTGCGAATGCAGCAATTCTGCACAATAAGAAATGGAGTTGTAGTGATGAAAATGCTTGGCAGGACACTGTTCGCCAAAACCATGCTGACCCTGTCCTTGATGGGCACGATGGTGACCGGCGCTCAAGCCAGCGACAAGGAGCTGCGTGTCTACAACTGGTCGGACTATATCGCCCCGGACACCCTGAAGAAGTTCGAGGCCGAGACCGGCATTCACGTCATCTACGATGTCTTCGACAGCAACGAAACCCTGGAAGCGCGCCTGCTCACCGGCAAGTCCGGCTATGACATCGTGGTCCCGTCCAACAGCTTTATGGCCAAGCAGATCAAGGCCGGGGTCTACCAGGAACTGGACAAGTCGCGGCTGCCGAACTGGAAGAACCTCAACCCGGTGCTGTTGCAGAACGTCGCCGCCAGCGACCCGGGCAACGCCCACGCCTTCCCTTACATGTGGGGCTCGATCGGCATCGGCTACAACCCGGACAAGGTCAAGGCCGTGCTCGGTAGCGATGCGCCGACCAACTCCTGGGACCTGCTGTTCAAGCCGGAGAACGCCGAGAAGCTCAAGGCTTGCGGCATCAGCTTCCTCGACTCGCCGACGGAAATGCTCCCCGCCGCCCTGCACTACCTGGGCTACCCGGTGACCAGCAAGGACAAGGCGCAGATCCTCGAGGCCGAGGCGCTGTTCATGAAGATCCGTCCTTCGGTGACCTACTTCCATTCCTCCAAGTACATCTCCGACCTGGCCAACGGCAATATCTGCGTGGCCGTGGGTTACTCCGGCGACGTGCTGCAGGCCCGCTCGCGCGCCGAAGAGGCCGGCAACAAGGAAAAGGTCGCCTTCAGCATTCCCAAGGAAGGCGCCGGCAGCTTCTACGACATGATGGCCATGCCCAAGGACGCGGCCAACGTCGACAACGCCTACCTGTTCATGAACTTCCTGATGCGCCCGGACATCATCGCCGAGGTCACCAACAGCCTCGGCTACAGCAACGCCAACGCCGCCGCCACGCCGCTGGTGGACGAAGCCATCCGCAACGACCCGGCCTCGTACCCGCCGCAGGCCGTGCTCGCCACCCTGTACGCGGTGCCCGACCAGCCGATCGCCATCCAGCGCGTGATGAACCGTGGCTGGACGCGGATCAAGCTCGGCAAATGACACCCCGCGCCCGCCCGCCATCGCGGCGGGCGCCGCTGCCCTCTTCCGTTCAGTCGCGCCTTACCACCGCGACACACCTGCGAACGGGCTCGCCTGGCTCCCTCGGTTCAGGTGACTCCTTGGCGCCCTCCTCGGGCGCCTTTTTTGCTTTTAGCCCCCACACAAAACCCTGTAGCCGCTGCCGCAGGCTGCGATCGGCCCGCAGGGACGCAACGATCTCAAGACCCATGAAGGCCCTGCGGGCCTTGTCGCAGCCTCGCAGGCTCGGCAGCGGCTACAGGGCACGCCCTTGGATGGGGCGTTTTCCGGGAAGAAACGATTCAGTGGCGTTTTTCCTTCTGTGGGTGCCGCTTTCAACCTTGCCCCTTCGTTCACTCTCTACGATTCTGTAGAGACCCCCTCGGGGCGGCGCCAGGCCGCCTTGGGCAAAACAACAGGAGCGCCCCATGAAGAGCGTCGCTGAAGTACTGAAGTTGAAGGCCAAGCACAACCAGCAAGTGCACACCATCGCGCCCCACCAGATGGTGCTCGAAGCACTGATGCTGATGGCCGAGAAGAACGTCGGCGCCCTGCCCGTGATGCAGAACGGCGAAGTGGTCGGGGTCATCAGCGAACGCGACTACGCGCGCAAACTGGTGCTGCACGGCCGCTCCTCGGTGGGCACGCCGGTCAGCGCGATCATGAGTTCGCCGGTGATCACCGTGGACTCGCACCAGAGCGTGGAAACCTGCATGGGCATCATGACCGACAGCCACCTGCGGCACCTGCCGGTGGTGGAAGACGGCCAGCTGCTGGGCCTGCTGTCGATCGGCGACCTGGTCAAGGAAGCCATCGCCGAACAGGCCGACCTGATCCGCCAGCTGGAACAGTACATTCGCGGCGAGTAGCCCTCCCCTCACCACTACCATCCCCCCGCAGGAGCCGGCTTGCCGGCGAAGAGGCCCACCGACCGGCTCCTGCACAGCCAAACCATTGCAGCATCCCGCCGACGCGGTTCGGCGCAATCGGGCACCCTAGCATCACCCCTCATCGACTGTGGCAAGGCCAGGTTAGCGGAGTATACTTTGGCAAATTTTGTCAACAGTGGACAAAACCATGAGCACCATGAACATTTCCCTGCCAGAAGCCCTCAAGGCCTTCGTCGACGATCAGGTCAGCCAGCGGGGCTACAGCACCAGCAGCGAGTATGTACGGGAGCTGATCCGCAAGGATCAGGATCGACAGCACCTGCGCGGTCTGCTGCTGGCGGGTGCTGAATCGGCGCCTGGCGCTCCTGTGGATGATCGTTACTTCGACGCCCTTCGCGACAGGGTCCGTAAGGAATGAAGGCACAGCGGGTCATTCCAAGGGCCCTGGCCAATCAGGATGTAGAAGACGCTATCGATTACTACCTGGCTCAACAGGCCGAGCAGGCGGCCCTGGGCTTCATCGACGACCTGCAAGCCGCCTATGCGCATATCGCCCGGCATCCGGCCTCAGGCCTTTCCCGCTACACCCATGAGCTCGATTTGCCAGGGCTTCTCTACTGGCCATTGAGTCGCTATCCCTATCTGGTGTTCTACACCCGGCACGACGACCACATTGACGTGTGGCGCGTCCTGCACGCCATGCGGGACATTCCCGCCTCGCTGACGCAAAGCCCAGCACACTGAACGACCAGCAGCGTTCAATTGCACCGGCCTTGCCGGCTATCGCGAGCAATCGAGCGTCGACCGGCTGCTCCTACGGAGGCACGCCATGCGTAGCCCCTTACCAGGCGCCGTTTACCCCGCGGTGAAGAACTGCCGCCCATCGCGCTTGAGCAAATCCAAAAGCAGCTGGGCCGCCGGCGACAGGTAACCTTCGGTCCGCACCAGTACCACGATGCTGCGGTGCATGCGGGTTTGCGCCAGCGGCACTTCCCGCAGGTGGGCGATGCCCTTGAAGTCGTCCAGGGTTTCCCGGGCCAGGAAGCTCAGCAGCCCGGTCTTGGCGATCAACCGCGGCAGCAGGGAAATGGTGTTGGTCTCGATCTGCACCGCCGGTAGTGGCAGCTGGTGGCTCTGGAACACATTGTCGATCCAGCGGCGGGCCGAGACCCCGGTTCCCGGCAGTACCCAACGGTAGTCGCACAGG
Organism: Pseudomonas sp. FW305-25; assembly: GCF_017351415.1. NCBI lineage: Bacteria > Pseudomonadati > Pseudomonadota > Gammaproteobacteria > Pseudomonadales > Pseudomonadaceae > Pseudomonas > Pseudomonas sp. FW305-25. Next base: position 39,477 of record NZ_JACNDE010000038.1, read on the forward strand.
TCTTGCAGGCGCATCGGCGTGTCGAACACCGGATGGTCGCGGCTGGCCACCACCACGGCCTGGTCTTCGAACAGAGTGTGATGGCTCAGGTGCGGGTCACCCTCGGACAGCGGGCAGATCACCATGTCCAGGCGCCCCGAACGCAGGGACTCGCGGAGCACGTCGTCCTGGCCGATCACCAGGTTCAGGGTGATGTCCGGGGCGCGTTCCAGCAGCGTTGCGGTCATCTGCGGCAGCAAGTGCTCGGCCATGCTGGCGGCACAGCCCAGGCGGATATTGCCGAGCACGCCGCTGGCAAAATCGCGCACCTCGCGATGGGTCTCGGCGATGTTCTGCTGCAACTGCCGAGCGCGCTGTTGCAGCAACTGGCCCACCGCCGTCAGCTTGATCCGCCGCCCGTCACGCTCGAATAGCTTGGTGCCAAAGGACTCCTCCAGGCGCTGGATGCTCTTGGTCAGCGCCGGCTGGCTGCGATTGAGCTTCTGCGCCGCGCGCCCGAGGTGGCCGAGCTCGGCGATGGTTTCGAAATAGGTCAGGTCGCGCAGGTCCATGATCGATAAACCAGAGTTATTGGTTGATCACAATTAGAAACTGGACTTGATCAATTGCGCTATCAATAATTTGCTCCGAAGCGCTGGTAGCAACGGTCCCGCAACAGGAACGGCCAGCGCGCTGGAGAATGCCCTTGCCTCGTCCCTCGCCTTTGTCCCTGTCCGCCTGCCCCCTTGCCCTGCAATGGCTGGCGCTGCTGATCCTCGCCGGCAGCGCCGGGCAGTTGCTGAGCCACTTCGAGGTGCCCGCCGGGCAGTTTCTCGGGCCGATGCTGGTGGCCATCGGTTTCGGCGTCAGCGGCGCCAGCATCCGCGTGCCGCGCCAGGCCTTTCGCCTCGGCCAGGGTTCGGTCGGGGTCCTGGCCGCCCACTCCATGACCATGGCGGTGCTGGCCTCGATGGTGCAGTCCTGGCATGTGATGCTGTTCGCCACCGTGCTCACCGTCTGCCTCAGTGCCCTGGTCGGCCTGGCGCTGGTGCGCCTCGGCGGCCTGCCACCCAGCACCGCGGCCTGGGGCACTGCGCCGGGGGCGGCCTCGGCCATGGTCGCGATGGCCGACGATTTCGGCGCCGACTCTCGGGTGGTGGCCACCATGCAGTACGTGCGAGTGGTCTGCGTGGTGATGATCGGCGCCCTGGCCGGCCACTGGATCGGCGTGCCGGCCGGCGGCAGCCAGGCCCACAGCACCGAGGTGGTCCTGCAGACCTTCACCCTGCTCAACCTCGGCCTGACCCTGGGCACCATCGTGCTCGGCGTGCTGCTCGGCTCACGGGTGCCGGCCGGGGCCCTGCTGGTACCGCTGCTGATCGGCGGCGCCTTGCAGATCTCCGGGCTGCTGCACATCACCCTGCCCGGCTGGCTGCTGGCCCTGGCCTATGGCGCCATCGGCTGCTACATCGGCCTGCGCTTCGACCGGCCGACCGTGCGCTACGTCTGGACCCGCCTGCCGACGATGATCTTCGGCGCGGTGCTGCTGATCGCCCTCTGCGCACTGTCGGCCTGGCTGCTGGCGCACTGGCTGGACAAGGATTTCCTCTCGGTCTACCTCGCCACCAGCCCCGGCGGCCTGGACGCCATGACGATCATCGCGGTGGACACCCACTCCGACGTCGGCCTGGTGCTGGCCATGCAGACCCTGCGGCTGTTCGCGGTGATTGTCAGCGGCGCTTTTTTCGCCCGGCTGATCATCAAGTGGTCGCGCTGACCCCTGGAGCCGCGCGTCTTTAAACACTCTGAAATAGTAAATCCAAGCGCTATCCGCCCTTCCCTGGCCCCGCCGCCAGGCGCCTGAATACGGGCTTCAAGCCACTGTCCTGCAGCACCCCGGGCCGTTTCGCCAGCGACCCGGGAGCTTATTTCCTTCTCGAATAAGAAACGTCTTGCCGCCGGCTGTTGTTACCATGGCGCACATTTGCATGAAGATTTAATGACTGGCAGGTTTTTCGTGAATTTCATCCGGCGTGTTTTCCATCATCCCCTGGCCCCCCTCGGCGCACTGCTGAGCCTGGTGCTGCTCGTGCCCCTGGTGGCGCGCGCGCTGCTCGGCTGGTCCGATCCCCTGGGCTATCTCTCCGACCTGGGCACCGCGGGCCTGTTGACCCTGCTGCTGTACCGCCGGCCCTGGTGGCTGGCCCTGCCGGTGCTGCTGGTGTGGAGCCTGCTGAGCATCGCCAGCGCCGAGCTGGTCAGCGCCGTGGGCCGCCTGCCCAACGCCTCCGACCTGCATTACCTGTTCGACCCGCAGTTCGTCGGCAACTCCACCGGCGGCGGCCTGGCCCATCCCTGGCTGGCGGCGGCGCTGCTGTCCGGGCTGGCGTTGTGGCTGGGCGTGCAATGGGCGGCCCGCGGCACCCGCGCCCCGCGCTTGCCGCGCCATGCCTGGACCGCCCCGGCGCTGCTGTGGCTGGCCCATGGCGGCGTGCAATACCTGAACCCCAGCGAAGCCGATCAATGGCGCCTGTTCAACCTGCCGCACCAGTTGCTCGCGGCCACCGCCGGCCAGGGCCAGGTACAGCTGGAACAATGGCTGGAAGGCGATGTGCCCGAGCTGCCGGTGCAGATGGCCGGCCTGACCCAGCTCGACCTCGACGGCGAGCCGTTGCTGGCCACCCCGGGCCAGGCGCGCAACGTGCTGGTGATCGCCCTGGAAGGCATTCCCGGGGCCTATATCAAGACCAACCGCGAGGCCCTGCACAGCCGCTACCAGGACAACCTGATGCCCAAGCTCAGCGCCTGGGCCGAACGCGGCATGAACACCCCGGACTATGTATTGCACAGCCACCAGACCATCCGCGGCCTGTACGCCATGCTCTGCGGCGACTACGACAAGCTCGACAACGGTACGCCCAAGGGCATCGAGCTGCTGACCCAGAGCCAGCGCAACCAGGCCTGCCTGCCCGCGCAGTTGCGCAAGCAGGGGTTCAACACCCATTACCTGCAAGGCGCCGGCCTGCGCTTCATGGCCAAAGACAAGATCATGCCGCACATCGGCTTCGACTCGACCCATGGCCTGGAGTGGTTCAGCAACGCCAACTACCTGGACTTCCCCTGGGGCAAGGACGACAAGGCCTTCTTCGAAGGCGCGCTGGACTATGTCGGCCAGCTGAAAAAGCAGAAGCAGCCGTGGATGCTCACCCTGCTGACCGTCGGCACCCACCAGCCCTACTCCGCGCCGGAGGACTACCTCAACCGCTTCGACACGCCCAAGCAGGCCGCGGTGGCCTACCTGGACGATGCCATCGGTGAGTTCATGGACCAGCTGGAGCGCCAGGGCGTGCTCAAGGACACCCTGGTGGTGATCACCTCGGACGAGTCCCACGGCATCGATGGCGTGCGCCTGGCCTCGTCCTGGGGTTTCAACCTGATGCTCGCCCCGGAGCAGGCGCAGCTGCCCAGGCTCAAGTCCGGGACCTACGGTCATGTCGACCTGAGCGCCTCGGTGCTCGACTACTTCGGCTTCCAGGTGCCGGACAGCCTCAGCGGTCGCTCGCTATTTCGCGACTACGCCCTGGGCCGGGAGATCATGTCCTACACCAACGGCAAGCTGCGTTATCACGATGGCCAGGGCACCCTGACCGAGTGCGATTTCCAGCAGCGTTGCCGCTACTACTCAAGCACCGGCTTCATCGCCGACAGCGCCACCTTCAAGGGCCAGTACGGCGGCCTGCGGGCGCGCCAGATCAGCGCCCGGGCTGAAGGCCTGGACCGCACCCTGCTGCAATCGCCGTTGAACCTGCACTACCAGTTCGGCAGCCCGGCGATCATCCCGCTGCAGGCGCAAATCAAGGATGACTGGGCCGACAACCTGATCGGCGCGCAGTACCTGGAAATGCCCAAGGGCTCGCTGACCCGCGTGCGCTTCACCGTGCGCTCGGCCGACCCGCAGCAGAACGCCTACATCCTGCTCAAGGGCAAGGAGCGCGAGCAGGATGTGGCCCTGGGCCTGCCGGAAGAGATGCTGGTCACCCCCGACCAGCCGCTGGAAATGGACTTCAGCTTCGCCAACCCGGAATCGCGCAAGGCCTTCTCCTTCCACCTGCTGGGCTACGGCCTGGGCGCGGTGGAGGTCAGTGACTTCAGCGTGATCACCGAACTGCCGGGGCAAGAGCAAGACAGCGAAGAACCCCAGGACGACAACCCGCACGCCTCCTGAATCGCCTCCCCGGGACGCTGGACGGCAGCACCACCGTCCAGCTCCCGCGCCCTTGTCTAAACTCCTCGTCAGGCACAAGGTATGGCCTCGCTGCGGTCCGCAGCGCCACCGCCGGAGTACGAGGACGCACATGACCGACACCCTGGACACCCCTCTGGAGCAGCTGCAGCGACTGATGGCCGAGCGCCCCTTCATGGTCCTCACTGGCGCCGGCATCAGCACCCCTTCGGGGATTCCCGACTACCGCGACAACGACGGCGTGCGGCGCGGCCAGCAACCGATGATGTACCAGGAGTTCCTGGCCGAGCCCAAGGCCCGGCGCCGCTACTGGGCACGGGCCATGCTCGGCTGGCCGCGGATCCGCCAGGCCCGGCCGAATGCAGCCCACGAGGCCCTGGCGCATTTACAGGCGCGGCAGAAAATCGCCGGCTTGATCACCCAGAACGTCGACACCCTGCACGACCAGGCCGGCAGCCGCGACGTGATCGAACTGCACGGCAACCTGCACCGGGTGGTCTGCCTGGATTGCCGCCAACGCAGCGATCGGCAGGCGATCCAGCAATTGCTGGAACTGCACAATCCCTACCTGGCCGGCATCGACGCGGTGCAGGCGCCCGACGGCGACACCCTGCTCGACCCGGTGTTCGAGGAACGTTTCCAGGTGCCCCGCTGCCCTCATTGCGATGGCGAGCGGCTGAAACCGGATGTGGTGTTCTTCGGCGAAAACATGGCCCAGGCCACCGCGGCCAAGGCCATGCACAGCATCGAGCAGGCCGCCGGCCTGCTGGTGGTGGGTTCGTCGCTGATGGCCTATTCGGCCTTTCGCCTGTGCAAGGTCATGGCCGACCAGGGCAAGCCGCTGATCGCCATCAACTTCGGCAAGACCCGCGCCGACGAGCTGCTGGACCTGAAGATCGCCGCCTCCTGCGAACAGCTGTTGCCGCTGCTGGCCGAGCGCCTGACCTCCTAGGCAACCCCCGACAAGCGTTCGGCCAGGCCGGCCCCGCGCAAAATGTCGAACAACGCCTGGGCCGCGCTCGACAGTTCGTGCCCGGGGTTGGTCAGCACGCCAACGGCGCGTTCCACCACCGGGTCGCGCAGGGTGATGCAGCGCGCGCCCAGCTCGCGCATCTGCCCGGCGCACAGGGCCGGCACCGCGCTCACCCCCAGGCCGCTGGCGACCATGCGCCCCACTGTCGCCAGTTGATGGCTTTCGAATTCCACCGGCAATTTCATCTGCCGCGCCCGCAGGTGCTCTTCGAGCATCACCCGCACCGTGGACGGCCGTTGCAGGGTAATGAAGGGCTGTTCCAGCAGCGATTGCCAGTCGATGTCCTTCAGGTCGGCCAGGGGGGAATCGCTGGGCACCACGGCGACGAAGCGGTCGATGTACAGCGGGGTGAATTGCAGCGACGCGCTTTGCTGCGGCTCGAAGGCCACCCCCAATTCCACCTGGCGGTCGCGAACCATCTCCAGCACCTGCTCGTTGATCACGTCGTTGACCGTGACGTTGACCTGCGGGTAGCGCGCGCGAAAGGTCTTGAGGATCGGCGGCAGCAGGTTACCGGCAAAGGACGGCATGGCCGCCAGGGTCACCCGCCCGCGCTGCAGGGTGAAGCGCTGGCGCAGTTCGTCCTCGGCGTTGTCCCAGTCGGCGATCAGGCGCCGCGCCAGGGGCACCAGCGCCTCGCCTTCCGGGGTCAGGGCAACATTGCGCGTATTGCGGCTGAACAGGCGCCCGCCGAGGCCGTCCTCCAGGGCCTTGATGGTCAGGCTCAGGGCCGACTGCGACAGGTGCAGGCGTTCGCAGGCCACGGCGAAACTCAGGCTCTGGGCCACGGCCAGAAAGGCGCGGATCTGTTTGACGGTCATTGGAAGCTCCAAGAGAGAGGCAGCTGCAAGCTGCAAGCTGCAAGCTAGAAGCGGCTTGTGGCTTGTGGCTTGTGGCTTGTGGCTTGTGGCTTGTGGCTTGTGGCTTGCAGCCAATTATCCTGTTTTATAAATCAATCAACCTTAAAAATAAACTTAACAAATGAATGCCTCGGCGCAACACTGCGGCTCACTCTCTTCATACGGCCAGCCAGCCGGCTGGCAACGCAAATACCAATAACAAGAGGATGTGCAGATGGCAGGTTTCGACAAGCGCGTAGCGTCCTATGAGGAAGCCCTCGAAGGTCTCAAGGACGGCATGACCGTGATCTCCGGCGGCTTCGGCCTGTGCGGCATTCCGGAAAACCTGATCGCCGAGATCAAGCGTCGCGGCACCCGCGACCTGACCGTGGTCTCCAACAACTGCGGCGTCGACGGCTTCGGCCTCGGCGTGCTCCTGGAAGACCGACAGATCAGCAAGGTGGTGGCCTCCTACGTCGGTGAAAACGCCCTGTTCGAGAAGCAGCTGCTGAGCGGTGAAATCGAAGTGGTGCTGACCCCGCAAGGCACCCTGGCCGAGAAAATGCGCGCGGGCGGCGCCGGCATCCCGGCCTTCTTCACCGCCACCGGCGTCGGCACCCCGGTCGCCGACGGCAAGGAAACCCGTGAATTCAACGGCCGCGCCTACCTGATGGAAGAATCCATCACCGGCGACTTCGCCATCGTCAAAGGCTGGAAAGCCGACCACTTCGGCAACGTGGTCTACCGCCACACCGCGCAGAACTTCAACCCGCTGGCCGCCACCGCCGGCAAGATCACCGTGGTCGAGGTCGAAGAGATCGTCGAGCCGGGCGAGCTGGACCCGACGCAGATCCACACCCCCGGCATCTACGTCGACCGGATCATTTGCGGCACGTTCGAAAAACGCATCGAACAGCGCACCGTGCGCAAGTAATCGCCCGCCCAACGACTGACGGAGAATAAAAAATGGCTCTTACCCGCGAACAAATGGCTCAACGCGTCGCCCGCGAACTGCAGGACGGCTTCTACGTGAACCTCGGCATCGGCATCCCGACCCTGGTGGCCAACTACATCCCCGACGGCATGGAAGTGATGCTGCAATCGGAAAACGGCCTGCTCGGCATGGGCGCCTTCCCCACCGACGACGAAGTCGACGCGGACATGATCAACGCCGGCAAACAGACCGTCACCGCGCGCATCGGCGCGTCGATTTTCTCTTCCGCCGAATCCTTCGCGATGATCCGTGGCGGCCATATCGACCTCACCGTGCTCGGCGCCTTCGAGGTCGACGTGCAGGGCAACATCGCCTCGTGGATGATCCCCGGCAAGCTGGTCAAGGGCATGGGCGGCGCCATGGACCTGGTGGCCGGCGCGGACAACATCATCGTCACCATGACCCACGCCTCGAAAGACGGCGAGTCGAAACTGCTGTCGCGCTGCAGCCTGCCGCTGACCGGCGCCAACTGCATCAAGCGCGTGCTGACCGACCTGGCTTACCTGGAGATCGAGAACGGCGCGTTCATCCTCAAGGAGCGCGCCCCGGGCGTGAGCGTCGAGGAAATCGTCGGCAAGACCGCCGGCAAGCTGATCGTGCCGGCCCACGTGCCTGAAATGCAGTTCGCCTGAGGAGCAACCAGACCATGCAAGACGTCGTAATCGTTGCCGCCACCCGCACCGCGGTCGGCAGTTTCCAGGGTTCGCTGGCGAACATTCCCGCGGTCGATCTGGGGGCCGCGGTGATCCGCCAGCTGCTGGCCCAGACCGGCCTGGACGGCGCCCAGGTCGATGAAGTGATCATGGGCCAGGTGCTCACCGCCGGCGCCGGGCAGAACCCCGCGCGCCAGGCCGCGATCAAGGCCGGCCTGCCCCACGCCGTGCCGGCCCTGACCCTGAACAAGGTCTGCGGCTCCGGCCTCAAGGCCCTGCACCTGGGCGCCCAGGCGATCCGCTGCGGCGACGCCGAGGTAATCATCGCCGGCGGCCAGGAGAACATGAGCCTGGCCAATTACGTGCTGCCCGGTGCCCGCACCGGTCTGCGCATGGGTCACAGCCAGATCGTCGATACCATGATCAGCGACGGCCTGTGGGACGCCTTCAACGACTACCACATGGGCATCACCGCCGAGAACCTGGTGGACAAATACGCCATCAGCCGCGAAGCCCAGGACGCCTTCGCCGCCGCCTCGCAGCAGAAGGCCGTGGCCGCCATCGAGGGCGGGCGCTTCGTCGATGAGATCACCCCGATCCTGATTCCCCAGCGCAAGGGCGAGCCCGTGGCCTTCGCCACCGACGAGCAGCCGCGCGCCGGTACCACCGCCGAATCCCTGGGCAAGCTCAAGCCGGCCTTCAAGAAGGACGGCACGGTCACCGCCGGCAACGCCTCGTCGCTGAACGACGGCGCCGCCGCGGTGATCCTGATGAGCGCGGCCAAGGCCCGGGCCCTGGGCCTGCCGGTGCTGGCGAAGATCGCCGCCTATGCCAATGCCGGCGTCGACCCGGCCATCATGGGCATCGGCCCGGTGTCGGCCACCCGCCGCTGCCTGGACAAGGCCGGCTGGTCCCTGGAGCAATTGGACCTGATCGAAGCCAACGAAGCCTTCGCCGCCCAGGCGTTGTCGGTGGGCAAGGAGCTGGGTTGGGACGCGAGCAAGGTCAATGTCAATGGCGGCGCCATCGCCCTCGGCCACCCGATCGGCGCCTCGGGCTGCCGGGTACTGGTGACCCTGCTGCACGAAATGCTCAAGCGCGATGCCAAGAAAGGCCTGGCGACCTTGTGCATCGGTGGCGGCCAGGGCGTGGCGCTGGCTATCGAACGCTAACGCTTACCGCGCACCACGGCCGGCCCTCGGACCCACGACATCCGGCGGCTGGCCGGCAATACGCCCGGCGCACCCCATGGTGCGCCGGGTTCGTTTTGCGGCCCGGCAGACGCCGGCCAGAGGCCGCTGGCAGCCGCCCGCCCGTCAGCTACATTCAACTCATGCGGCTGGCGAGACTCGTTTTCCACGCCTTCCTGCCCACTGACTCACGGCTGAAACAGTCCAGGCCGGTGCACGGAGCCTTATCCATCGAAGCCGGATCACAGCGCTCAAGCCCGCATGGGCAGAGCCCGGTATGCCACCCAGTCCTTCGCCTGCTTCATCGACCCGATAACGAGGAGCGGAACATGCGCCCGATCAGATGCCTGCTCTACACCGGCTTTTGCATAGTGCTGGCGGGGCTGGCCAGCCTCCAGGCCAGTGCCGGCCCCTCCTTCGACGCGGACAGAAAAGGACTCGAGAAACTCTCGACCAACGCCGGCGCCGAGCTGCACCGAGGCTTGCAGAAATTCCACGAAATGCTGATGTACCTCGAACTGCGGGACACCCTGCATGCCACCGAGGCCAAGGCAGCAGCCCTGGAGCACTTCAACGAGTCGGTCGCCCTGTACAAGAAAGTCACTGCAAGCGCCCCCGAGCAGAAGATCCTCTACCAGCCCCGGGATGACAGTGAAAAAGACGCCATCAGCGCCTTCCAGAAGCGCTTGCAAGAGTTGGATATCGCGGTGCCCGACACCGAGAAGCAGCTGGCCAACCTCGCCGTCACTGTGGTGACCCGGCATATCCATGTACTGGAAAGGTCCAGCTTCAAGGCGACCAAGGCCGACTACCCATCCTTGCGCAAGGTCCTGCGCTCGCAGGCCCTGTTGCTCGACCTGGGCATCCTCAGCTCGATTGTCTGGGGCCTGTCGGCCGATCAGCCCGGCGGGAGCCGTTAGCGCCTTGCCCCCCAGAGGCTGTCACTGTGACTTCGGCTTGCCCATCAGCAACAGCAACGACAAGCCGGCAAACCCCGCCCCGGCGTAGAACGTCAGCGCCGCGCCATGGGTCTGCCACAGCCAGCCGGCGATCACGCTGGCCAGCAGCAGGGCCATTCCGCTCAACAGGTTGAACACACCGAAGGCCGTGCCCTTGAGGTCGGCCGGCGTGGTGTCGGCCACCAGGGTGGCGAGGATGCCCTGGCTGAAGCCCATGTGCAGGCCCCACAGGGCGACGCCGAGCAGCACCAGCGGCACCGACTCGGCATAGGCCAGCACCAGGTCGGCGAGGATCAGCAACAGCAGGCCGACGCTGAGCAAGGCGCTGCGGTTGATGCGGTCCGACCATTTGCCGACTGGATAGGCCGAGACCATGTAGAACCCGGCCATGACCACCATCACCAGCGGCACCCAGGCGGCGGAGAAGCCCAGTTGCTGGGCCCGCAGCACCAGGAACGCCTCACTGAAACGGGCCAGGGTGAAGGCCGCGCCAATGGCCACCACCCACCAGTAATGCCGGGAAAACCGCCGCAGCGAGGCCAGCCGCAATGGCGACTGGAAGTGCCGGCTGCCGGGGGCATGCTCGGGTTCGCGGATGGCGAAGACCAACAGCGCCACGGCCAGCGCCGCGGGAATCACCGCCAGCCACAGGACCTGGGCGATATCGTTGGCCAGCCACAGCATCAGGCCGATGGCCAGGATCGGGCCAAGGAACGCCCCCACGGTGTCCAGCGACTGGCGCAGGCCAAAACAGGCGCCGCGAATTTCTGCCGGGGCCACGTCCGCCACCAGGGCATCCCGTGGCGCGCCGCGAATGCCCTTGCCGATGCGGTCCAGCAGGCGCGCGCTGAACACCAGTTCCGCCGAGCTCGCCAGGGGGAACAGCGGTTTGGTCAGCGCCGCCAGGCCGTAACCCAGTAGCAGCAGTTCCTTGCGCCGGCCGATGAAGTCGCTGAGGGCGCCGGAAAAGACTTTCACGATCAGCGCCGTGGCTTCCGCCACCCCTTCGATGATGCCGACCGCCAGCATGCTGATGCCCAGGGTGCCGACCATGTACAGCGGCAACAGGCTGTGCACCAGCTCGGACGACACGTCCATGAACAGGCTGACGAATCCCAGCGCCCAGACCGTGCGCGGAATGCCGCGGCTCAGGGGCTTTCCGGTGTCGCTCATTGCAGGTTCCGACATGACAGACAGTCCTCAAGGGGTACAAACGCTACCGGTCGCTTCAAGCCTAGGCGCACAACGGCGGCCCTGCTGCCTTCACTCCCGCCGCAGCCGGCGCTCGAGGGCGGCGGCCAACACCGAGGCCTCCTGTTTCAAGGAGGCGCAGAAGGCCTCGACGAAAATCGACGACGGTCGGAAATCCGGGCGGATCAGCATGACCCGGTACGGCACCGACAACTGCAGCGGGCGGATCGCCAGGCCCCTGCCCGCCTCCTCCATGGCACTCAGCGGGTTGATGATCGCCACCCCCAGCTGCTGGCGCACCATGGCGCAGACCGAGGCGGCATTGGTGGTCTCGATCACCACCCGGCGGTCGACGCCGGCCTGGCGAAAGTGCTCGTCGAGGGTCTGACGATAAATGTCCAGGCCTGACAGGTTGATGAAATCCACCCCGCGAAAGTCTTCGCTGTGCAGCAGCGGCTTGGCCAGCAACGGGTGCCCTTCCGGCAGGATGCACACCATGTCGGCGCAAAACAGCAGTTCGCCCTGGGTGCCCCGTGGCAGGTGTTCGCTTTCGGTCAGGCCCAGGTCGTGGCGCTGGGCGCTGAGGGACTCTTCCAGCAAGGGCGATTCCTGGGCGGTGATGCTCAGGCCGATGCCGGCGTGTTGCTCCTGGAAGTGCTTGCACACCCGCGGCAGCAAAGTCTGGGAAAACAGCGGCAGGCAGGTCAGGCTCAACTGGCCGTGCTCGAAGCGGCGGATCGATTGCGCCACGCTGTTGATCCGCTCCAGGCCGACATAGGCTCGCTCCACTTCTTCCAGCAACAGCATGGCCTGGGCGGTCGGCAGCAAGCGGCCGCCCTCGCGGTCGAACAGGCTCAGCCCGGACAGGCTCTCCAGCCGCGCCAGCTCGCGGCTGACCGTGGGTTGCGAGGTGAACAGCAGGCGCGCGGCGCCGGTGACGCTGCCGGCCTGCATGATGGCGCGGAACACCTCGATATGGCGCAGGGAAATGTCCACCGCTCGCTCCTTGGTTTGAGACGTTGACTCACACAACCCATATCAAAACTGAATCGAGATACAAAGAATAGATATTTTATTGAATACATCACCCTCGGCATCATGCAGGCCTCTTTCCTCGCCACAGACGATTGCCATGGCCATTCCCTTTTCTCCCGAGCAACTGACCGCCGCCGCCCGCCAGTACGGCACCCCGTTGTGGTGCTACGACGCGCGGACCATCAAGGTGCGCATCCAGCAACTGAAGGCCTTCGACGTGGTGCGTTACGCACAGAAAGCCTGCTCCAACCTGCAGGTGCTGCGCCTGATCCGCGAGGCCGGGGTGCGGGTGGACGCGGTGTCCCTGGGGGAAATCGAGCGGGCGTTGCTGGCCGGGTTCAGCCCGCAAGGCGATCCGGCCGGCATCGTCTTTACCTGCGACCTGTTCGACACCGCCACCCTGCAACGGGTGGTGGAGCTGAACATCGAGGTCAACGCCGGCTCCATCGACATGCTGCGCCAGCTTGGCGAGAAATCCCCGGGCCACCGCGTGTGGCTGCGGATCAACCCGGGCTTCGGCCACGGCCATAGCCGCAAGACCAACACCGGCGGTGAAAACAGCAAGCACGGCATCTGGCACGAACAGGTCGGCGAAGCCCTCGCGGTGATCCGCCAGTACGGCCTGAAGCTGGTAGGCCTGCACATGCACATCGGCTCCGGCGTGGACTACGGGCACCTGGAACAGGTCGGCGCCGCCATGGTGGCCGCGGTCAAGTCCCTGGACCACGACATCGAGGCCTTCTCCATCGGCGGCGGCCTGTCCACCCCGTACCGCGTGGGCGATGAGCCGGTGGACGTGCGGCGCTATGCCAATGCCTGGCGCCAGGCCCGCGAGGAAATCGAAGCCTGGCTCGGCCACGGCGTGCGCATGGAAATCGAACCCGGGCGTTTCCTGGTGGCCGAGGCCGGCTGCCTGGTCAGCGAAGTGCGGGTGGTGAAAGACGCCGGTAACCATCACTTCGTGCTGGCCGACACCGGCTTCAACGACTTGATGCGCCCGGCCATGTACGGCGCCTATCACGCCATGAGCCTGATCGACGCCAACGGCCAGGCGGTGCAGCGTCCACTGCGGCCCACCGTGGTCGGCGGCCCGCTGTGCGAATCCGGCGATATCTTCACCCAGGACGACGAAAGCCTGACCCCGCAGTTGCTGCCCCAGGCCCGGGTCGGCGACCTGCTGGTGATCCACGACACCGGTGCCTATGGCGCCAGCATGTCCTCCAACTACAACAGCCGGCCACTGCTGCCGGAAGTGCTGTTCGAGGATGGCCAGGTGAAACTGATCCGCCGCCGCCAGCCGCTGGCGGACCTGCTGGAACTGGAGATGGGGTTGTAAGGACCTGAGACGCAACGTCACAGGTAAGCGGGGGACGATCTGCCTGTCCCCCCTTCCAGACATCGCCCCTCGATCGACGCCGGGACTTCGTGGCCAACCGCTGGAGTGCTGGCCACGCCAATCAAGAAGCCTGCCCCGACGCCGGGTACCGCCTGGCGCTAGCCCTCGACCACCACCAGGAACTGGCTGTAGCGATCGATGCCGTCCTTGGACAGCTCAAGCCCGGTCTCGCCCATGCGCGACATCCACTTGCCGTTGTCGCCACGCAGGGAAATCTGCCCGCTGGCGGTGTCGATGGCATAGGAGAACTGGCAGTACTGATCGATGCTGTCCTTGGACAGTTCAAGCCCCGTCGCCCCCATCCGCGACATGAACTTGTTGGTGTCGCCCTGCAATGCCAGCTTCTTGTCGTTACCGATCTGGATCAGGGTGACCCTGAACTTGCAGTACTGGTCGATGGCGCCCTTGGACAGTTCGAGCCCGGTCGCGCCCATCCGCGACATGTAGTTGCCCGAGTCGCCGCGTAGCGAGATGACAGTACCGTTTTCAATCACACGTTGAGGAAGAACGATCATGTTTGGCACTCCTTGCTGATTGGGTAGGTTCCTGGGTGTAACCACTGACGCAGCAATGCCTTGGCAACTCATGATCGCCATCATCCTGGAGAGGATGTTCAACGCCTCTGGATTGCCTGCCGCAGGCGCAGTGTAGTCGAGCCGTTGCCGGCTCCCTGGGCGCCCGGGAGACAACTGGACCAGCGGTTGCCGCGGCCCCGCCGCCCTCAGATCAAAGCGCTATGCACGGCCAAATGCAGACACCACAAGGCTATAAAAAACCGCGGAGCGCCCATGCTCCGAAGAGCCAGGAGTCGAGTGCCGGGACAGCTTCACAGCTGGGCTGTGAAGCCTGTCGGGGGGAAGGATTCAGTCTTGCTGGGGAGTCATGTACCGCGAGAAATTCTCGATGTAGTCGGTGAGGTTCTCTTCCATCATCAGGCGGAATTCCTCGACGAAATAATCCACCGCCTGCTGCTTGGCCGCCGCCAGTTCTTCGGCGTTGCGGCAACCGCAGGCGCTGACCCAGGCGGCGAAACGCGAGTTGGCGTACATCAGCGAGGCACTGGCCTTGCCGCGGCTGCTGTCGCCGATATGGGTGTTTGCCAGTTCGATGATGGCATCGGCGCGGTTGTAGAAATCCTGATCCGTTTCGTTGGCCAAGGGGCATTCCTCTTGAAAGTGGGCAGTTGAGCGATAGGCGATGAAACATGAGCCTGAAGACAGCCGGCGAGTATAAGAGCCTCGCGCCCAACCATCGACGGCTTTTGCTGCCTCGCGCCCTGCCGTATTCAGCCAGGCCAGTGCCGCGCCAGCACCTGCGCCACCTGCGGGTGGCGGTCGATGCGCTCCAGCAGATCGCAACACTCGGGGCGTTCGCGCCGCAGATGCTCGCGCGTGCCGCACCAGCGCGACACCACCGCCGCCTGGAAATCCAGGGCCGCCAGGGGTGAACCACTGGCGTACAGCTGCGTGGCGAACTGATCGGCGAACACCTCCCAGTTGCGGTGCAGGCGCTCATGGGCCGCGTCCCGCACCCGCGCTTTCAGCGCTTCATCGGCGCCCTGCAGCCAGCGCTCCGGGTAATCGATCACGCTGATCGCCGAGTAGCAATTGGCAGCGATAAACACCAGGCCGCGAATGGCCTGCGCCCGGGCGCCCTCATCCTCGGGCAGCAGCGCCGAGCGCGGATAACGCAAACCCAGCTCGATCAGGATCGCCGCGCTCTCGGTGAGGACACTGCCGTCCGGTAGTTGCAGGGTCGGGACCTGTTTCAGCGGATTGAGCCGCGCCAGCTCGTCGGCCCCGGGCGACGGCGCCCAGGACGAGGCTTCGACGATGCGGTACGGCACCTGGCAACACTCCAGGGCAATCTCGACGATGGCCGAGCCGGAGCCTTGGGTCCCATAAAGTTGATACATGACCATCCCCTCGCTTGACTGGGCCTTGCATCTGACGGGTTGCTTACCCGGGTTGTTCACTCCAGTGCTGGAAGTCCGCGAGGCGATAGGTCGGATGCTGATGGATAGCCTCGGCCGGCACGCGCAGCACGCTTCCACGGTAGCTCAAAAGGCAAAGGCTCAGCGGCTCGGGAACCCGCATGCGCCGCACCAGGAAATGGATCAAGCGATTGAGCATGCCAAAGCGCTCGATCTCCAGCCGCATCCCGGCCTTGACCAGCAAGAACTTGCCGCAAGCAGAGAACCGGGTCTGGTGAGGGACAAGCTCAATGACGCTGGGCTAGAACCTCGACGTGCAGCACCCCGTGAGCGCCCGTCGAACAGTCGATACGCACCGGTAAAAACGCCTCGATCACCCGGATATTGCTCTGCAGGTGCTCGCTCATGCGCGGGGTGGTGAAGCTTCCGCCGCCGGCCAGGGCCATGGGCAGCAGCAGCTGATCGGCCAGGTGCTCGGCCACCGCCGCGCCGGAGTCCAGCCACTCGCGGGCCTGGTCGATGGCCCGATCGGCCACGCTTTCGGCCCGCAGGCTGCTCTGGCCAAAACCGCTGAACAGCTCGGTCAGGTGCTCGAAGACGAACTCCAGCAACAGCACGTTGCCCGGGCCGCATTGCTCATCCAGGCGCACCGGGCTCAGGTGTTCCCGAGGCAGGTCCAGGCGAGTGCCGACCCGGCACAATTCGCGCTCCGCCACATGCTCCGGCAGGCCGGCGCTCAGGGCCCAGGCCCGACGCCCGAGCAGCTCGCCACGCTGTTCCAGGTGCAGGGGTTGCAGGGTCGAGGGCTGGATAAAGGCTTGCAGTTCGCCACCGCCGGCGGGAACGAAGCCATGGCGCAGCAGCTGCAACTCCACCTGCCCACCCATGCGCCGCAGTTGCGGCAGCCAGGCCTGCTGGAGGAAATCCACCGGTGGCGCCAGCGGGTTGTGGGTGCCGCCGCTGATGCTCACGCGGCTGGGCTCCGGGGCTTGCATCAGGGCCGGCAGCAGGGTCTGCAACACCAGGGTGCAGCTGCCGGCGGTGCCGATGGCGAAACGGTAGTCGCCGCCGCGAATCGGCCCCGGCTCGAAGGTCAGCGCCCGGGAACCCAGCTCGGCGCCCGAGACCCTGGCCGCGCAGACCTGCGCGGCCGCCAGCACCGCGGTCAGGTGCTGGCGCAGCAACCCCGGGCGACTGCGCCGGGCCCGTATATTGTGGATGCGCAGGGTCTTGCCGGTGAGCATCGACAGGCTCAGGGCACTGCGCAGGACCTGGCCGCCGCCGATGGCGCCGTCCAGTTCGATGACATCCTGTTTCATCACATTCCTCAGGCGTAGCGCCGGACACTGTCGCGCAAGTAGGCGTCCAGCACAGCGTTGTCTTGATGGGTACGCGCCAGCTTGGGCACCGGGCGTTCCAGTTCGGCGGCGATAAAGGCGTGCAGCGCCGGGCGCCGCGGCCCGTAAGCAGACTCGTCGGCGCTGCGTTTCAAGGCCAGCAACTCATCCACTTCGTCCAGCAGTGGCCGGTTGTCGACGGTGTCCAGCAGCTCGGCGAAGGTCATCGGCGGGCGGCCGCGCCCCTGATCGATCCAGCGCACCGCGAGCAACGGCCGGAGCACGTAGAAGTACTTCTTGAACCGCACGCTGTCGCCTTGCAGGTAGCCGCGAAAGTTCTTCCTGGCCATCGACAGGTAGTGATTGCGTGCCGCCGGCGGACTGTAGAAGGCCTCCGCCAACTCTCGCAGGCGCGCGGTTGCCGCCGGCTCGCGGCGATACACCAGGGGCGAATCCAGCCACTCCAACAGGGTCGGGTTGGACTTGCGCAGCAACCCGAGGGTCTTGCGCAACTCCCAACCGCTGATGTCCAGCTCGTCGTCCAGCGGCCGCTCGATCACGTCCCGCCCGGTGCCCACCTGGATGAACCACTCGGGCTTCTCCACATAGACGAACCGCACATCGTAGTCACTGTCGGTGGAGGCAAAGCCCCAGGCCCGACTGCCCGATTCGCAGGCATACAACACCTGCACGTTATGCTCGCGCTCGATCCGCGCCAGCTCATCCAGTACCCGCTCGCGCATGGCGCTGCTCAGCGGGTAGCGTTCATTGAATTGCATGATTCCTTGTCCTGTTCAATCGACGATCGCCAGCACCTCAGCGCTGGCCTGATCGCCTTGTACATCGGTAATTCACAACAGGCGCTTGAGCGATCCGCGAGGCACTTCACCGGCCTCCTCCATCGCCTGCAACCGCTGCGCCAGTGCTTCTCGCAGTGGCTTGGGGGTTACCGGGTCGAACATCGCGTAGCGGGCATCGCACCAACGGGCCAGGGCCTCGCGCCAATAAGCGGCCTCGCTGCCCGCCCGATCCAGGCGACACAGCAAGTACTGCAACTGGCGCCAGCCCGGCTTGAGCCCCAGCAAGGCCCAGCGACGCGCCTGCGGCAGCGCATGCCAGTGCTGGTCCAGCCGCTGTTCCAGGGCCTCTTCGAACGCCGCCCAGGGCTGCTCGCGCAGCAGGTCGAGGGCGCAGTTGAAGACCTTGTCCGACGGATCGTCCAGGGCCGCCAGCTGCTGGGCCACGCCACGTTCGCCGAGGGTCTGCAGGGCCAGCAGGCGCACCGTCAGCGCCTTCGAGGCCAGGGCCTGTTGCAGCATGGCGTCGGCCTGTGGCTCCCGCAGTTCCTTGACCAGCCCCAGCAGGCCCAGCCACTCGCGCTTGTTGCCCGGAGCCGGCTGCTGCAACCGGTCCAGCAGTACTTGCCGTGGGTCCAGCCCATGGCGTGGCGCGGCCCAATGGGCCAGGCAACGCAAGGCCCCCGAAGGGTCGAGCAGGGCCTGCGCCAGGTACCCGCGACAATCGGCCAAGCGTGACAACAGCAGCCGCAAGGCCTTGACCCGCACACTGGCGCCACAGCTGCGCATCACCGCTTCCAGCAAAGGCACCGCCTGCTCGTCGGGCAGTTCGGCGCAGGCATCCACTGCCATCTGCCGCACGCTGACCTCGGGGTGGCGCAACGCCATGGCCAGCAGCGCCGGCCGCTCCTCGACGCCCTTGAGCAACAGCTCGAAGACAAAGCGCGCGGCCTTGCCCCCGCAATCGCCAAAGGCCCCTTGCACTTCGTCGCGCACCTGGGCCAGTTGCAACACTGCGCTGGCCCGCTCCAGAGTCGCGCCGTGGTCGGCCCGCTGTTTGCTGGTAAGGGCCAGCAACGGTGCCAGGGTCTGCAACAGCAGCCCGGCGTGCTCCGGCGCCCAATACGCCTCGACGGCCGCGGCCGCCTCCTGGCGAACCTGGGGCACCCAATCGTTGAGACGTTCCAGCAGCGCCGCCAAAGCCTCGGCCGATGGCTGCGCGGACAATCCACGCACCGCGGCCTGCCGCACGAACCCGTTGCCGAAGCGGCTCAGTTCCAGCCAGGCGCTGTGCCTGTCCAGGGTGTCCAACACTTCCCGCACCCGGCGGGCTTCGTAGTCGCTCAGCTGGTAATGCCAGCTGGGCGGGGCCTCTATTACTGCGTCCATGTCGTGCATTGTTCTACCCCTTGACGCACACCACCTGACGCAGGGTGTGCAGCACTTCCACCAGCTCGCGCTGGGCGTGCATGACTTGGTCGATGTCCTTGTAGGCCATCGGGATTTCATCGATCACCGCGGTGTCCTTGCGGCATTCCACATGGGCGGTGGCGCGGATCTGGTCGGCCAGGGTGAAAGTGTTCTTGGCCTTGGTGCGGCTCATGGTGCGCCCGGCGCCGTGGCTGCAGGAGCAGAACGCCTCCTCGTTGCCCAGCCCGCGAACGATGAAGCTCTTGGCGCCCATCGATCCCGGGATGATCCCCAGCTCGCCCTTCTGCGCCGACACCGCGCCCTTGCGGGTCACCAGCACCTCTTCACCGAAGTGGCGCTCCTTCTGCACGTAGTTGTGGTGGCAATTCACGGCCTCCAGCGCCACCTCGAAGGGCTTGCGGATTACCTGGCGGGTGGCCTGGATCACCAGCTGCATCATCAGTTCACGGTTGTGCCGGGCAAAATCCTGGGCCCAGGCCACGGCCTCGACATAATCGTCGAAGTGCCGGCTGCCCTCCTCGAAGTAGGCCAGGTCGCGGTCCGGCAGGTTGGCGATGTGCTGGCGCATGTCCGCCTGGGCCAGGTGAATGAACAGGTTGCCGATGGCGTTACCCACGCCACGGGAACCGCTGTGGAGCATGAACCAGACCCGGTTGGCCTCATCCAGGCAGACCTCGATGAAGTGGTTGCCGCCGCCGAGAGTGCCCAGGTGCTGGCGGTTGTTGCTGTTGGCCAGCGCCGGGTACTTGTCGGTGATCGCCTTGAAGCGTGGCTGCAAGGCCGCCCAGGCGTGGTCGGCCTGGCGCGGCACGTCGCCCCAGGCGCCCTTGTCACGGCCGCTGCGCGGCGAGGTGCGGCCATGGGGCACCGCCTGTTCGATGGCGCTGCGCAAACCGTGCAGGTTATCCGGCAGGTCTGCTGCGGTCAGCGAAGTGCGGGCGGCGATCATGCCGCAACCGATATCCACCCCGACCGCCGCCGGGATGATCGCACCCAGGGTGGGGATCACGCTGCCGATGGTCGAGCCCTTGCCCAGGTGCACATCCGGCATCACCGCCAGGTGCTTGAAGATGAACGGCATCTTCGCGGTGTTCATCAGTTGCTGGCGGGCTTCGTTTTCCACGGGTACGCCCTCGGTCCACATCTTGATCGGTTTGCCGTTGGCGACTTCCAGCAGTTGGTAGGTCTTGTGTTCCATGTTCCTGACTCTTTTTTCTGTGGCTGAAAATCCAGCCTTGTTCGGTGGCCGGTGGTCCGGCATAAAACGGCGACCAGTGAAGGCGGAACATGCAGCGCGCTCTGCCACTGAGCTACTCCCTTGCGGTTGGCGGGAATCGAACCCGCGACCACGCTGTCCTGTAGTTCCACCGGCATTCGCCGGGTCAATCGGTGCAGGCAGGGCCTGCGGGCAACGACAAGAAAACAGGCACATTTGCTCTACCGACTGAGCTACAGCCTTGCGGCTGGCGGGGTTCGAACCCGCGACACGATGTAGTACCTGTGGCATTCGCTGCCATCCCGCTCGGGCGGGAGAAAAAACTGCGACGACAAGGGTCGATGAAACAGTGCACTCGTGTTCTGACCTTTGAACTACGGCGCCTTTTCAGGCACCGGCGGGACTCGAACCCGCATCACGAATCTGGGATGTAGTTCCATCAGCATTCGTCGCTGAAATCGCAAAACAAAAAAAGGTGGCACGACAAAAGGAGTGACTGATCGCCGGAATCGAACCGGCATAACCATGATGTACAGCCACTGGCATTCGTGCCTTCACAGGCCCTGACAACATTTGCTGGGACGTCTTTGGATGTAGTCACAGCGGCATTCAGGGCCTATGAACAAAAATTCTTCGGCGTGCGCCGGGTGAGCGGCGCACGGTTTATCTCATGCCTTGCCGATCAGGGCGCCATCGCCTCGATCGCCTCGACCCAGTGCTGCGCACCGTAGTTGCCTGCGGTGAACTGCTGGATCACATCGAACACCGCGTCACTGAAGCCACCGACGTTGAGGATGTCCTCGCGGTCCGGCGCCTGGGTGGTGGCCCCGGGTTGCATATCGATGCACACCAGCCGCGCCTGCGGGTTGATGGCCTTGATCCGCTCCCACTGGCGCAGGGTTTCGGTGGCGCCATGGCGCCGCGCATCGATCCACGACTCGTTGTCCGAGACCAGGATCAGGGTGTCCACCTTGCACTTGGCGTTGGCCAGTTGTGCCAGGGGCGCCGAGCAGTTGGTCCCGCCACCGCCGATGGCCGCCAGTTTCTGCGCATTGCTCATCACGCTGTCCCGCGGGTTGAGGCGGATATCCACCACCCCGACCTCGAACGGCATGACCCGCGCCGCTGGCTGCTTGCGCAACACCGCTGCCGCCACCAGGGCCGCCACATCGATGCAACGCACCGCCGTGGTGGCGCCCTGGCGATAACCGGTGACCGGGCTGTGCATCGACCCCGAGACATCCGGGCACACCACCACCGCGCCTTGCAGCGCCGGCACGTTGGCCAGCGACAGCTCCAGGGCATCCTGCAACGCCTCGCGCACCGGCTGCGGCACCTCGTCCCCGGCCATGCGGTAGGCCGCCAGCAACTGGTACGGGTAGACCCGGGCCTTGGCCACCTCGGCGGCATCCGCCAGCCGCGCCGCCACATACTCGGTGCAACCCGGCACCTGGAACGCGCCATGGCGGGCCAGGGTGTTGAGGTTCATGCGCAGCCCCTGCCAACCCATATTGTGCGCCTGTTCGGCCCATTGCTCGCGGCTCAGGGTTTCGTTGCCGAGCAACTGGAACGGCACCTGCGGCACCGCCGTGGTCGCACCGCTGCGAAAGGCCAGCAAGGCGCGGGTCAGCTCAGGCAACGCCTGCACATCCACCGGCTTGCCGATCAACCAGGCGAAGAAGGCTGCGCGCCAGGCCTCGCCTGGCTTGGGGTGCACCATCTTGACCACGTCCGCCAGCGACGGCTGGTTGCCCACCGAGGCCTGCAACAGCTGGCGTTCGGTGGCGCTGTTCAACCAGTTCTGCACCAGGCGCTTGGGCTGCGACCCCAGGGATTTACGCCCGGTCGCCCCGCTGCGCAGGATCTGCACGAAGTTGCGCAGCATCTTGCCGTTGTCCACCACCTGGGCAAACAGCTCCGGCACCAGGGCCGAGCGTTGCGCGGTCAGCGCCGCCAGCAGCAAGGCCGGCATATCTTTCATATGACCCTGTTGCCGAGCGTAACGCGCGGCCTGGGCGACGAAACGGCTGTCGACTTCGTTCACCAGTTGCAGCACCGCTTCCAGCTGGCCTTCAGGCGAGGTGTAGAAGGTCGAGTTCAGACAACCGGTCACCGCCAGCTGGGCCAGGCGATGCTTGGCGTTGTAGGCATAGGCCGGGGCCTGGGCGGCGTTCAGGGTGTTGCTCGCTGGCGCTTTGGCCTGTTGGGTGTTGAACAGCTGGAAGTTGGCCATCTTGGCGTCTCGCTCTGTTGTCTTGTTCGTTGCCAGAGAGATTGCAGCCGCTGTGCCAGGTTTTATTTTTGCGCTGAATTATTTTTTAACTATTTGATTTATAACGGTTTTATTTTTATATCGATTTTATCGAGCAAGTTTTCGCGACACAGGCTTCGATAATTTTATATCTTTGCCTATCGTTTTTTATCTTCAGGTATAAGCATGTCGGGCAAGCCCACGGTCGCCATAGGTTTTGTCGGTTCCACCCTCGATCGCGTCGGCAAGGGCGCCAACCGCTGGAGCCACTGGCGCCCCAGCGTCGGCCTGTGCCAGCAGCCGGACGTGCTGATCCATCGCCTGGAACTGATCCACGGCGTCGATGCCCGGGACGTCAGCCTGGCCGAGCGGGTGGCCAGCGACATTCGCCAGGTATCGCCGCAGACCGAGGTGCGCCTGCACTCCATGGGCCTGAAGAACCCCTGGGATTTCGAAGAGGTGTACGGCGCCCTGCACGACTTCACCAGCGCCTATCCCTTCGACACCGAGCGCGAGGACTACCTGGTGCACATCACCACCGGGACCCACGTGGCGCAGATCTGCTGGTTCCTGCTGACCGAGGCGCGCTACCTGCCGGCGCGACTGATCCAGACCTCCCCGGCGCGGCGCCGCGACCCGCAGGAGCACGCCACCGGCACCCACGCCCTGATCGACCTCGACCTGTCGCGCTACGACCGCATCGCCTCGCGCTTCGCCGGCAAGCGCCTGGAAGGCCTGGCCTTCCTCAAGTCCGGGATCGCCACCCGCAACGCCGCGTTCAACCGCTCCATCGAACAGATCGAGCGGGTGGCCCTGCGCTCCAAGGCACCGATGCTGCTGATCGGCCCCACCGGCGCCGGCAAGTCGTTCCTGGCCCGGCGCATCTATGAGCTCAAGCGCGGCCGGCACCAGGTCCAGGGGCGTTTTGTCGAGGTCAACTGCGCCACCCTGCGCGGCGACGGCGCCATGTCGGCGTTGTTCGGGCATATCAAGGGCGCCTTCACCGGCGCCCAGAACGCCCGCGACGGCCTGTTGCGGGCGGCGGACGGCGGCATGCTGTTTCTCGACGAGATCGGCGAACTGGGGCTCGATGAACAGGCGATGCTGCTCAAGGCCATCGAGGAGAAACGCTTCTTCCCCATGGGCTCGGACAAGGAAGTGGACAGCGACTTCCTGATCATCGCCGGCACCCACCGCGACCTGCGCGGCCGGGTCGCCCAGGGCCTGTTCCGCGAGGACCTGTACGCGCGGATCAACCTCTGGACCTTCAACCTGCCGGGGCTGGCCGGGCGGCGCGAGGACATCGAGCCGAACATCGACTTCGAACTGGAACGCCACGCCCGCGAGCAAGGGCGCCTGGTGCGCTTCAACCTCGAGGCGCGGCGGCGCTACCTGGCGTTTGCCAGTTCCAGCGAGGCGGCGTGGCTGGGCAACTTCCGCGAGCTGTCGGCGTCCATTACCCGCATGGCCACCCTGGCCGACAGCGGGCGCATCGACGAAGCCCAGGCCGAGGAAGAAATCGAGCGGCTGCGGTATGCCTGGGGCTTGAGCCAGGAGCAGGATCCGCTGGCCACCCTGCTGGGCGACACGGCCGAACTCGACCTGTTCGACCGCCTGCAACTGCAGGCGGTGCTCGAAGTCTGTCGCCAGGCCGACAGCCTGTCCGATGCCGGGCGCAAGCTGTTTGGCGTGTCCCGCCAGACCAAGGCCCAGCCCAATGACGCCGACCGCCTGCGCAAGTACCTGGCGCGCTTCGGCCTGGAGTGGAAGCAGATAGTGGCGCCCGCGGACTAAGAGGGGTTGCCTGCGAGCGCTGCGCGCTCGATCGCAGCCTTCGGCAGCGGCTACACAAGCCCACTGCCCCTCCCGCCAACGGCACAGATCGCTTCCCCGGTAGCCGCTGGCGAAGCCTGCGATCGAGCGCGAAGCGCTCGCAAAAAGCGCCCCACACACCTGCCCTCAGCCACCCGGCACCGCGAATACCGCGTTGGCCCTGGCCACCACCCGCTCGCCAACCTGCAGGGTGACGGTGGCAAAGGCCATTTGCCGGCCGCGCTTGGAATGTTCCAGGCGCACGTCGATCCATTCGCCGACCTGCACCGCGCCGAGGTAGTCCAGGTGCATGCTGGCGGTGATCAATGGCAGCGGCGGATCGCTGGCGAAGGCCATGGCGTAGCCCATGCCGATATCGGCCAGGGTGGCGAGGATGCCGCCGTGCACGGTGCCACGCCCGTTGGCGTGACGGCGGTCGGCGCGCAGGCCGATCTCCAGTTGCAGGCCGCTGCCACGGCAATACACCGGGCCGATCAGCTCCAGCAGCGGGCTGCTGCGGGACAAGGGGGCATAACCTTCGGGTAACTCGAGCGAGCTCATGACAGGTCTCCGTTGCCGATGGCAATGACCGAGACGCGGGTCATCGGTCCCCGAGGTGTACCCCGAAGCGGTGCCCGCGCCCAGCCGTATCCATCCGGCAAATCCTTGGCGATAAGCCGCGGCGACACCACATCCTCGCCCCTCCCCGGGCAATCGACGATAAGATACGCAGCCGTCCCGCCAGCCCCGGGCACGATCATTTATTTCAAGGAGCGACCATGCACCCTCAGGACGACACCCCCACCCCGCTGCGCAGCCTCGCCGTGGTGCTGCTCAGCACCCTGCTGGCCGCCTGTTCCCCCAGCGATCGTTCGTCCTCGGTGGCGGTCGGCGGCGCCCAGGGCAAGGCCGGCGCGCAACTGGCCTATGAACATGAACTGAGCCTGTCGCTGCCCTCGGCGCAGATCGCGCCGCGCCTGGCCGCCACCCGCGAAGCCTGCGAAAACGCCCAGTTCGGCGCCTGCAATATCCTGCGCCTGCAACAAGGCCAGTACCGCGCCCAGGTGATCCTGCGCATCGTACCCGATGGCGTCGAACCGATAGTCGCGCTGGCCGCCCAGGGCGCCGAAATCGGCGAACGCATCACCAGCGCCGAAGACCTGGCCGACGCCGTGGCCGACGTACAACGCCAGCAGGAACGGCTCAAGGCCCAGCAGCAACGCCTCGACCAGCTGGCGGCGCGCAAGGACATCACCGTCAGCGACCTGATCGCCCTGAGCAAGGAACAGGCGAGCATCGAGAACGACCTGCAGGCCCTGGCCCAGGTCGCCGCCGGGCAGCAGCGCCGGCTCGACACCAACCGCCTGACCCTGAACTTCGTGCCCACCGACAGCAGCCAGCGCGGCTCGAAACTGCAACGCGCGTTCGA
The DNA here is from genome assembly GCF_017351415.1 of Pseudomonas sp. FW305-25. Taxonomy (NCBI): domain Bacteria; kingdom Pseudomonadati; phylum Pseudomonadota; class Gammaproteobacteria; order Pseudomonadales; family Pseudomonadaceae; genus Pseudomonas; species Pseudomonas sp. FW305-25. Next base: position 65,195 of record NZ_JACNDE010000038.1, read on the forward strand.
CAACCTGCTGGACAACCTCGCCTACGGCACCGCCGAAGCCCTGGAGAAAGGCAGCTACGTGCTGCCGTTCCTGATCCTGGCCTTCCCGCTGGTGATGATCTGGGTCTGGCTGTGGCGCCGGTTCGTGCGCCGTCGTTGAGTCGCAGCACTCTGCAAAGCCCAAGAAGCCCGGCCTGATGCGCCGGGCTTTTTTATGGGCACGATGGGCGAGCTTGTCGTCCCGAGTTTTTTTATCGAGAGCCGGGGCGCCCCCTGCCCCGCCAATATCGGCTGCACACCGCCAGGCCCCGCCAAACAAGGCCTGGCGGACATAGACGAAGAAAACTGCACGAACGTACCTGGAACTGGCACGTTTTTCCCATGCACCTGCAGCTTGCGAATCGAGCCACCGCAAGAGCCGCATCGACGGTGCCTACCCGCACCAATAGCAATCATCGGACGCTATCCGCGTCCCCATAAAGTGCAGACGGCGAGCCAAAAGCTCGTTGAGCTGAGACTGGCGATAAGGAAGTCTCATGTGCGATGTGCAGTCATGTTCACCGGCGTTTTCCGCTATTGGCTCCACCGTTTCGCCCCTGGTTCCGCCTCGTCCGGCAGCCCTGCCCGGACCGGCCCTCGCGCCCTGTGCGTCATCGACGATCGACCTTGCGCACGCTACGCGGCGCTGCCTGTGCCAGCCTCTGACGATGACCCCTGCTCCAGTCGCTGGGGCAACTTTCAGGCTGGCGGTAGCGGCTGTTATAAAGCCGACCCTCTCCCGGTACCGATATCCAAGCCAGTCTTCCCAGGTACCGCCCAGCGTATCCCGACACAAACATTCGCCCCCAGCCCGGTCTCGCCACTGTCCAAGTAGCGTCGACGGAAGAACCCTCGACAAGACCGATCGTCGACTGTTTTTGAACCACTAAGCAGCCAACTTCATTTTGCACTCGGTGACACTTCACCGAGCGAAAGCCGTATTTCTATCGTTGCGTATTCGACAATAAACAAACGTGCCAAAGCGCGTTAAAAGTGGATGATCAGAGCGTTGTCCGACAATAAGGCAATTCAATATCAACCCATCGACCACCGGGTAATGATCGAACCGCTGTTTACATACACTCAATGTACGTACCGGTTAATTATCCGTACCCCCAACAGGCTAATAAGAGGCCCGTCATCGCCCTGCTCAATGGCGGGCAGGCGAGCGCGCCATGGATACTCAAGAATGCTCCCCGAGCGGGCCGTAAAAGACTACAGAAGCCCTACGCAGAGCCCTGAAAACAACAAGATCAAGGACCTCCAGGCAATGACCGGCTAGTCACTGTTTATTTGCACCAAATCAATTCGCCAGACACTTTTTAGTGCGTTGGCCACGGCATTGATCGCCCCTGTTTCCGGCTGAAAAGCGGATAACCCAGGGCAGGCAGGCTCGCCCGTAAAAAGCATTTACGGTCAACTTTTCGAGGCGCTGAATATATATTGTTGCGCCAGTTTTTCTCGCAATTTTATATAAATGCGACATGCACTACGAGCCGTCGCAAATTACATAAAGACCGACACAATCTGGCATAGCGGTTGCTATATGTAACGAGTACGAGACAGGTGCATTACAAACACCGGCTCATCCCACAACAATGTTCCAGGGAGTGGTAATGAACAATCTAAGCCGAAGGCGATAAGCCACTCGTTTGCACAGGGCCGTTCAACCGGATAGTTCAACTATCGGCTTTTGCTCACCCTTGAAAAAGTTAAACCCGACTTTCGAACATTCCAGCCAATGTTCGAACGGTGCCTTATTGCCCTTCATCCGACCGAGGGAGCTTTAATGAACGATGCGGTAAAGAACAGAACCCTGCCGAGGCCCTTGGGCGATGAAGCCGTCGTCCAGGTTGCGCGGGGCCGTCCTTATAAGGGTAATGCATCGAAACCCGGAGGCCTGAGCAAGCGCCAGGTGCTGTTGCTGGTGACGGTCTCGGCCCTGCTCCATGGTGGCGTCTGGTGGTTCTTCCAGCAGACCCGCGCCGT
>NZ_JACNDE010000039.1:0-66880 GCF_017351415.1 Pseudomonas sp. FW305-25
GGCGCCGACGCCGGCACCGCCGCAAAAGGCCGAGCAAAATGCCCGGAGCCACACATCCCCAGCTTGTCAGTTCGCCCCTCCACCGCCACACTAGCGCTCATGAAAAACGTCAGCCCCAGCTACCTCAAGCATCACTTCCTGATCGCCATGCCGCACATGGCCGACCCGAACTTTGCGCACACCTTGACCTACATCGTCGAGCACAATGCCAATGGCGCCATGGGGTTGGTGGTCAACCGTCCGCAGGACCTGAACCTCGCCGACATCCTCGAACAACTGCGCCCCGAGATCGACCCACCAGCGCTCTGCCAGCATGTGCCGATCTTCATCGGCGGCCCGGTGCAGACCGATCGCGGTTTTGTCCTGCACCCCAGCGGCCCGACCTTCCAGGCCACGGTCGAGCTTGATGGCCTGTCGCTGTCGACGTCCCAGGACGTGCTGTTCGCCATCGCCGATGGCGTCGGTCCGGCCAAAAGCCTGATCGCCCTCGGTTATGCCGGCTGGGAAGCCGGGCAGCTGGAAGCCGAGCTGGCGGACAACGCCTGGCTGACCTGCCCGTTCGACGCCGACATCCTGTTCAACACCAGCAGCGAACTGCGCCTGGAGGCGGCGGCCAAGCACCTGGGCATCAACCTCGCCCTGCTGACCAGCCAGGCGGGCCACGCCTGATGGCCCTGCGACTGATCCTCGGGTTCGACTACGGCACCAAGCAGATCGGCGTGGCGGTCGGCCAGGCCATCACCGGCCAGGCCCGCGAGCTGTGCACCCTGAAGGCGCAGAACGGCGTGCCGGACTGGAACCAGGTCGAAGCCCTGATCAAGGAATGGAAGCCGGATGCGGTGGTGGTCGGCCTGCCATTGAACATGGACGGCACCCCGAGCGAGATGTGCGTGCGCGCCGAGAAATTCGCCCGGCGCCTCAATGGCCGCTACAACCTGCCCTTCTATACCCATGACGAACGCCTGACCACCTTCGAGGCCAAGGGCGAACGCCTGGCCCGCGGCGGCCAGAAAGGCAGTTACCGCGACAACCCGGTCGACGCCATCGCCGCCGCCCTGCTGCTGCAAGGCTGGCTCGACGAAAACGCAGCGCTGTTGAACAACTGAAACGCCGAATCCTGAAGATGCGTGGTCAACCCCCGGCCACGCGCCTCCTGGCCACAACACCAGCCGTAAGACCCTGCGCCTTGCTGCATGCAACCAGGCGCGGGCCCACGAAGGAGCAATCATGAGCCTGCCCAATCCCGCCGAACTGATCAGCCAGATGGCCGTGCGTCTCACCGCCCACCTGGAACAACGCGCCATCAGCGAGCCCCGCTATATTGGCATCCGTACCGGCGGCGTCTGGGTCGCCCAGGCCCTGCTCGCCGAACTGGGCAGCGACGCGCCGCTGGGCACCCTGGATGTGTCCTTCTACCGCGACGACTTCAGCCAGAACGGCCTGCATCCGCAAGTGCGCCCTTCCGAGCTGCCGTTCGAGATCGAGGGCCAGCACCTGATCCTGATCGACGACGTGCTGATGAGCGGCCGCACCATCCGCGCTGCCCTCAACGAGCTGTTCGACTACGGCCGCCCGGCCAGCGTGACCCTGGTCTGCCTGCTGGACCTGGACGCCGCCGAGCTGCCGATTCGTCCGAACGTGGTCGGCGCCACCCTGTCGCTGGCCGCCCACGAGCGGGTAAAATTGTCCGGTCCTGCGCCGCTTCAACTCGAGCTTCAAGACCTCGCCCTTTAATTCGCCCCTCTAAAGAGTCCATTGCGATGACGCCTCTAGACGCCAAGCGCCCGCTGCAGCTCAACGATCAGGGCCAGCTGCGCCACTTCCTCTCGCTCGACGGTCTGCGTCGCGAGCTGCTGACGGAAATCCTCGACACCGCCGACTCCTTCCTCGAAGTCGGCGCCCGGGCCGTCAAGAAAGTCCCTTTGCTACGCGGCAAGACCGTGTGCAACGTGTTCTTCGAGAACTCCACCCGCACCCGCACCACCTTCGAACTGGCGGCCCAGCGCCTGTCGGCGGACGTGATCACGCTCAACGTGTCCACCTCCTCGGCCAGCAAGGGTGAAACCCTGCTCGACACCCTGCGCAACCTCGAAGCCATGGCCGCCGACATGTTCGTCGTGCGCCACGGCGACTCCGGCGCCGCGCACTTCATCGCCGAGCATGTGTGCCCACAGGTGGCAATCATCAACGGCGGCGACGGCCGCCACGCCCACCCGACCCAGGGCATGCTCGACATGCTCACCATCCGTCGGCACAAGGGCGGTTTCGAAAACCTCTCGGTGGCCATCGTCGGCGACATCCTGCACTCGCGGGTGGCGCGCTCGAACATGCTGGCCCTGAAAACCCTGGGTTGCCCGGACATCCGCGTGATCGCGCCCAAGACCCTGCTGCCGATCGGCATCGAGCAATACGGGGTGAAGGTCTACACCGACATGGCCGAAGGCCTGAAAGATGTCGACGTGGTGATCATGCTGCGCCTGCAGCGCGAGCGCATGCAGGGCGGCCTGCTGCCGAGCGAGGGCGAGTTCTACCGCCTGTTCGGCCTGACCACCGCACGCCTGGCCGGCGCCAAGCCGGACGCCATCGTCATGCACCCGGGCCCGATCAACCGTGGTGTGGAGATCGAATCGGCGGTGGCCGACGGTCCGCATTCGGTGATCCTCAATCAGGTGACCTACGGCATCGCGGTACGCATGGCCGTACTGTCCATGGCCATGAGCGGGCAGACCGCCCAGCGACAATTCGAGCAGGAGAACGCCCAGTGAAGCTCAGCATTCTCGGCGCCCGTGTCATCGATCCAAGCAGCGGCCTGGATCAAGTCAGCGATATCCATCTGGAAGCCGGCAAGATCGTCGCCATCGGCGCCGCGCCCGCCGGTTTCAGCGCGGTTGAAAGCCTCGACGCCAAGGGCCTGGTGGCCGCGCCCGGGCTGGTGGACCTGAACGTCTCTCTGCGCGAGCCGGGCTACAGCCGCAAAGGCACCATCGCCAGCGAAACCCGCGCCGCCGCGGCCGGTGGCGTCACCAGCCTGTGCTGCCCGCCGCGCACCAAGCCGGTGCTGGACACCTCGGCGGTGGCCGAGCTGATCCTCGATCGCGCCCGCGAGGCCGGCAACACCAAGGTGTTCCCGATCGGCGCCCTGAGCAAAGGCCTGGACGGCGAACAGCTGGCCGAGCTGATCGCCCTGCGCGACGCCGGTTGCGTGGCCTTCGGCAACGGCCTGGATGGCTTTCGCAGCACCCGCACCCTGTGCCGGGCGCTGGAGTACGCGGCGACCTTCGACCTGACGGTGATTTTCCACTCCCAGGACCGCGACCTGGCCGAAGGCGGCCTGGCCCACGAAGGCGCCACCGCCAGCTTCCTCGGCCTGCCGGGCATTCCGGAAACCGCGGAAACCGTGGCCCTGGCTCGTGACCTGCTGCTGGTGGAGCAAAGCGGCGTGCGCGCCCACTTCAGCCAGCTGACCAGCGCCCGGGGCGTGGCCCTGATCGCCCAGGCCCAGGCCCGTGGCCTGCCGGTGACCGCCGACGTGGCGCTGTACCAGCTGATCCTCACCGACGACGCGCTGATCGACTTCTCCAGCCTCTATCACGTCCAGCCGCCGCTGCGCTCACGCGCCGACCGCGAAGGCCTGCGCGAGGCCGTGAAGTCCGGGGTGGTCCAGGCCATCTCCAGCCATCACCAGCCCCACGAACGCGACGCCAAGCTGGCGCCTTTCGGCGCCACCGAGCCGGGCATCAGCAGCGTCGAGCTGCTGCTGCCACTGGCCATGACCCTGGTGGAAGACGGTCTGCTCGACCTGTCGACCCTGCTGGCCCGCCTGAGCAGCGGCCCGGCCGACGCCCTGCGCCTGCCAGCCGGCAAGCTGGCGGTGGGCGCTCCGGCGGACCTGGTGCTGTTCGACCCGAGCACGTCCACGGTGGCTGGCGAACACTGGTTGTCGAAAGGCGAGAACTGCCCGTTCCTCGGCCATAGCCTGCCGGGCGTGGTGCGTTACACCCTGGTGGATGGGCGGATCAGCCACAAGGGCTGACGGCCATGATCGCGAGCAAGCTCGCTCCTACAGGTACGGCGCAGACCCCATTGGCGCCGCACTTCTTCTGTAGGAGCGAGCTTGCTCGCGATGGCGCTCCTGTATTCAACGCCGCTGCGCGTTACGCAACGACACCTGGTCATTCAGCGTCCAGAAGTCATACAAGACCCCCAGAAAGAACACCCCGCCAGTCAGCAGGTACAGCAGGCCGCTGATCCATTTGCCCTGATACATGCGGTGCACGCCGAAGATCCCGAGAAAGGTCAGGAGGATCCAGGCGACGCTGTATTCGATGGGTCCCGGGGTAAAACGCAGGTCGGCCTCGCGGTCCATGGCCGGGATCAGGAACAGGTCGATCAGCCAGCCGATGCCCAGCAAGCCCAAGGTGAAAAACCAGATGGTTCCGGTAACCGGCTTGCCGTAATAGAAGCGGTGAGAGCCGGTAAAACCGAAAATCCACAACAGGTAACCGATCACCTTGCTGTGGGTGTCATGGGTCGAACCGTCCGGGCGATAGGTGTTCATTGAGTACCTCGTTCCACGCAATAGATAAATTTTCTTTAATTCTTTGTGACTTTTTTACAGGCAGCCGACGTGTGGCAAATGTTAAGGTCGCTGCCATGAAACCCTTGTACTGCCTGACTTCTGTCGGACAATTGCGTCAATTTGCCGCCTCTTCAGCGAATTTGACCTCCAGGTTGAATCGACCAACGGCCTGAGAAGTGACAAAAAAGCTGTTATAAAGTTGCGCGCTAACCCATATGAGCCTTGCCTAATGCGTCCATTTTTCAAGACATGGCTAACCATTTGCCTATTGATGCCACTGGCTGCCCACGCCACCAATCGTGAGCAACGTCTTCCCAACGTGAACGGCTTCACTCCAAAAGCCCACGTCACCCAAATCAGCAAGAACAGCTCCAAGAACAAGCTGTCGGTCAAACGCCCGACTCACCTGAGCAGCGTCAGCAGCAAGCCGGTACCGCAGATGGCGGCCAAGCAGAGCAGCACCGTGCTCAGCCGTGCCGTCAACGTACTGGGTACTCCTTACCGTTGGGGCGGCAGCAGCCCAAGTAAAGGCTTCGACTGCAGCGGCCTGGTGAAATACGCCTTCAACGACGTCGCCGCCGTCGATCTGCCCCGCACCTCGAACGCCATGGCCAGCGGTCACGGGCAGAAAGTCGAGCGCAAGGACCTCAAGCCTGGCGACCTGCTGTTCTTCAACCTCAAGAGCCGTCGGGTCAACCACGTTGCCATCTACCTGGGCAACGATCGCTTCATCCACGCGCCGCGCCGCGGCAAGTCGGTGACCATCGATACCCTGAAGAAGCCGTACTGGGACAAGAACTACGTAGTGGCCAAGCGGGTCCTGCCAAAAGAGCAGAACACCCTGCGCATCGTTCAGCGCTGATCGCCCTCCCTGATCGCGAGTCATCGAGCCACCACGCTCGATGGCTCGCGATTGCATTTGCCGCCCCGATACCTCTTCAAATACTGTCCGGCGCCCGCGCCTTTTCCCGGGCGTGCTCCCGGCTGACCAGCCCCGCATCCACCAGTGCCTTCAGGCTCATGTCCAGGGTCTGCATCCCCAGCGCCCCGCCGGTCTGGATCGCCGAGTACATCTGCGCCACCTTGTCCTCGCGGATCAGGTTACGGATCGCCGCGCTGCCCAGCATGATCTCGTGAGCCGCCACCCGGCCTCCGCCGACCCGCTTCACCAGCGCCTGGGAAACCACCGCCTGCAGCGACTCCGAGAGCATGGAGCGAACCATCGCCTTCTCCTCGGCCGGAAATACGTCCACCACCCGGTCCACGGTTTTCGCCGCCGACGTGGTGTGCAGGGTGCCGAACACCAGATGCCCGGTCTCCGCGGCGGTCAGCGCCAGGCGGATGGTTTCCAGATCGCGCATTTCCCCCACCAGAATCACATCCGGGTCTTCGCGCAGGGCCGAGCGCAGGGCCGTGGAGAAGCTGCGGGTGTCGCGATGCACCTCGCGCTGGTTGATCAGGCACTTCTTCGATTCGTGGATGAACTCGATGGGGTCCTCGATGGTGAGGATGTGCTGGTGCCGGTGCTGATTCAGGTGATCGATCATCGCCGCCAGGGTGGTCGACTTGCCCGAGCCAGTCGGCCCGGTCACCAGCACCAGGCCGCGGGGCACTTCGCTGATGCGGCGAAAGACCTCGCCCATGCCCAGCTCGTCCAGGCTCGGTACCTTGGCCGCAATGCTGCGAAAGACCGCGCCGGCGCCGCGCTGATGGTTGAAGGCATTGACCCGAAAGCGCGCCAGGCCCGGCACCGCGAAGGAAAAGTCGATCTCCAGCGCGGCCTTGAACTCGGCCCGTTGCGGATCAGTCATGCTGGCCAGGATCAGCTCATGCACCTGTTGCGCCTCCAGCACCGGCAGGTTGATCCGGCGAATATCGCCGTCGATGCGAATCATCGGCGGCAAACCGGCCGAGAGGTGCAGGTCCGAAGCGCCCTGTTTGACGCTGAAGGCCAGCAACTCAGTGATATCCATAGCGTTCCCCAATTCCAGTAGAATGCCGCGAACCCAAGACCCGCTGGCGTACATCGAATGTCCACGATAGCAGACAACATCGCCCTGGTTAGCGCACGGATCCGTGCCGCGGCGCAGGCCTCGCAACGTGACGAAAGCAGCATCCATCTGCTGGCCGTGAGCAAGACCAAGCCCGCCGCGGCGCTGCGTGAAGCCTACGCGGCCGGTCTGCGCGACTTCGGCGAGAACTACCTGCAAGAAGCCCTGGGCAAACAGGCGGAACTTGGCGACCTGCCCTTGAGTTGGCACTTCATCGGCCCCATTCAGTCGAACAAGACGCGAGCTATCGCCGAGAACTTCGCCTGGGTGCATTCCGTGGATCGCTTGAAAATCGCTCAACGCCTGTCCGAGCAACGCCCGGCCGACTTGCCGCCGCTGAACATCTGCATTCAGGTCAATGTCAGTGGCGAGGCCAGCAAATCTGGCTGCACACCGGCCGACCTGCCGGCCCTGGCCAGCGCCATCAGCGCCTTGCCGCGCCTGAAACTGCGCGGGCTAATGGCGATTCCCGAGCCGACCGAAGATCGTGCCGCCCAGGACGCCGCCTTCGCGGCCGTGCGCAGCCTGAACGACAACCTGCGCGACAGCCTGGACCTGCCAACCGACACACTTTCCATGGGCATGAGCCACGACCTCGAAGCGGCCATCGCCCAAGGCGCCACCTGGGTACGTATCGGTACCGCCCTGTTTGGTGCCCGCGATTATGGCCAGCCATGACTGTGGCGGCCTCACCTCTGAATAAGGACCTGTCATGAGCAAGACTCGTATCGCCTTTATCGGCGCCGGCAACATGGCTGCCAGCTTGATCGGCGGCCTGCGCGCCAAGGGCCTGGACGCCAGCCAGATCCGCGCCAGCGACCCGGGCGCCGAAACCCGCGCCAAGGTCCAGGCCGAGCACGGCATTGAACTGTTCGCCGACAACGCCGAAGCCATCGACGGCGTCGACGTGGTGGTGCTGGCGGTCAAGCCACAGGCCATGAAGGCCGTGTGCGAAGCCCTGAGCCCCAGCCTGAAACCGCACCAGTTGATCGTGTCCATCGCCGCCGGCATCACCTGCGCCAGCATGAACAAGTGGCTCGGCGAGCAGCCGATCGTGCGTTGCATGCCCAACACCCCGGCCCTGCTGCGCCAGGGCGCCAGTGGCCTGTACGCCACCGCCGCGGTGAGCGCGGCGCAACGCCAGCAGGCCGAAGAACTGCTGTCGGCCGTGGGCATCGTCCTGTGGCTGGAACAGGAGCAGCAATTGGACGCGGTGACCGCGGTGTCCGGCAGCGGCCCGGCGTATTTCTTCCTGCTGATCGAAGCCATGACCGCCGCCGGCGAGAAACTCGGCCTGCCACGGGAAACCGCCCGCCAACTGACCCTGCAGACCGCACTGGGCGCGGCGCACATGGCGGTGTCCAGCGACGTGGACGCGGCTGAACTGCGCCGCCGCGTGACCTCGCCGGCCGGGACCACGGAAGCCGCGATCAAGTCGTTCCAGGCCAGTGGCTTCGAAGCCCTGGTGGAAAAAGCATTGGGTGCCGCCGCGCACCGCTCGGCCGAGATGGCCGAACAACTGGGCCAATAAGGAGCCAATGATGATTGGATTGAACACTGCGGCGGTGTACGTGCTGCAAACCCTGGGCAGCCTGTACCTGCTGATCGTGCTGCTGCGCTTCGTGCTGCAACTGGTACGCGCCGACTTCTACAACCCGCTGTGCCAGTTCGCCGTGCGCGCCACCCAGCCGCTGCTCAAGCCGATGCGCCGGGTCATCCCGAGCCTGTTCGGCCTGGACATGTCGTCGCTGATCCTGGCGATCGTCGTGCAACTGCTGCTGATGGCCCTGACCCTGCTGCTGACCTACGGCACCACCGGCAACCCGCTGCAACTGCTGATCTGGTCGATCATTGGCGTGACCGCGCTGTTCATGAAGATTTTCTTCTTCGCCCTGATCATCAGCGTGATCCTTTCCTGGGTCGCCCCGGGCAGCCATAACCCGGGCGCCGAGCTGGTCAACCAGATCTGCGAGCCGGCCCTGGCGCCGTTCCGTCGCATCCTGCCGAGCATGGGCGGCCTGGATATCTCGCCGATCCTGGCGTTCATGGTGCTCAAGCTGATCGACATGCTGGTGATCAACAACCTGGCGGCCATGACCATGATGCCGGAAATCCTGCGTCTGCTGATCTGACCAGGCCTCTGCGATGAGTTACTTTCGCTGGGACGGCGACGATCTGATCCTGGAGTGCCACCTGCAACCTGCGGCCCGTAGCGATGATTTCGCCGGGCTGCATGGCGAGCGCCTGAAGATCCGCCTCACCGCGCCGCCGGTGGAGGGCAAGGCCAACGCTTATTTGATGGCGTTCCTGGCCAAGGCCTTCGGCGTATCCAAGAGCCAGGTCAGCCTGATCAGCGGCGAGCTGAACCGGCAGAAACGGGTGCGGATCAACGCGCCGAAAAAACTCCCGGACCTGCCGGAATTACAGCGTCCATCCTGATCACTCTCTGTAGCCGCTGCCGTAGGCTGCGATAAGGCCCGCAGGGCCTTCCTGGGCCCTCAAAAGCAGCGCCCGCTTCGCGGTCGATCGCAGCCTTCGGCAGCGGCTACAACGATTGGCGCAACCCACGCAGGCCTTTGCTTGCCGCTGGGGGCAGCGGTCTTTAGACTTACGCCTCATTTAAACGAGAGCAGGGTCGATGCCAACTGCCTTTCCCGCCGATTCCGTTGGTCTGGTGACGCCGCAAGTGGCGCATTTCAGCGAGCCCCTGGCCCTGGCCTGCGGCCGCTCCCTGCCAGCCTATGATCTGATCTACGAGACCTACGGCCAGCTGAACGCCACGGCGAGCAATGCCGTGCTGATCTGCCACGCCCTGTCCGGCCATCACCACGCCGCCGGCTACCACAGCCCCGACGACCGCAAGCCGGGCTGGTGGGACAGCTGCATCGGCCCGGGCAAGCCGATCGACACCAACAAGTTCTTCGTCGTCAGCCTGAACAACCTCGGCGGCTGCAACGGCTCCACCGGTCCGAGTAGCGTCAATCCGGACACCGGCAAGCCGTTCGGCGCCGACTTCCCGGTGCTGACCGTGGAAGACTGGGTGCACAGCCAGGCGCGCCTGGCCGACCGCATCGGCATCCACCAGTGGGCCGCCGTGATCGGTGGCAGCCTGGGCGGCATGCAGGCCCTGCAATGGACCATCACCTACCCGGAGCGGGTGCGCCATTGCCTGGCCATCGCTTCGGCGCCCAAGCTGTCGGCGCAGAACATCGCCTTCAACGAAGTGGCGCGCCAGGCCATCCTCACCGACCCCGAATTCCACGGCGGTTCGTTCCAGGAACAGGGCGTGATCCCCAAGCGCGGGCTGATGCTGGCGCGGATGGTCGGGCACATCACTTACCTGTCCGACGACTCCATGGGCGAGAAATTCGGCCGTGGCCTGAAGAGCGAAAAGCTCAACTACGACTTCCACAGCGTCGAGTTCCAGGTCGAAAGCTACCTGCGTTACCAGGGCGAGGAGTTCTCCGGGCGGTTCGACGCCAACACCTACCTGCTGATGACCAAGGCCCTGGATTACTTCGATCCGGCGGCGAACTTCGACGATAACCTGGCGAAAACCTTCGAAGGCGCCAAGGCCAAGTTCTGCGTGATGTCCTTCACCACCGACTGGCGCTTCTCCCCGGCCCGCTCGCGGGAGCTGGTGGATGCCCTGATGGCCGCGCGCAAGGACGTCAGCTACCTGGAAATCGATGCCCCACAGGGCCACGACGCCTTTCTGATTCCGATCCCGCGTTACCTGCAGGCGTTCGGCAACTACATGAACCGTATAACGCTGTGAGGACGCCATGAGAGCCGATCTGGAAATCATCCAAGAATGGATCCCCGCCGGCAGCCGCGTGCTCGACCTCGGTTGCGGCAATGGCGAACTGCTGAGCTGGCTGCGCGATCACAAGCAAGTCACCGGCTATGGCCTGGAAAACGACCCGGACAACATCGCCGAGTGCGTGGCCAAGGGCATCAACGTCATCGAGCAGGACCTGGACAAGGGCCTGGGCAACTTCGCCAGCAACAGCTTCGACATCGTGGTCATGACCCAGGCCCTGCAGGCCGTGCACTACCCGGACCGGATCCTCGACGAAATGCTGCGGGTCGGCCGCCAGTGCATCATCACCTTCCCCAACTTCGGCCACTGGCGCTGCCGCTGGTACCTGGCCAGCAAGGGGCGGATGCCGGTCTCCGAATTCCTGCCGTACACCTGGTACAACACGCCGAACATTCACTTCTGCACGTTCGAGGACTTTGAAGAGCTTTGCCGCGAACGTGAAGCCAAGGTCATCGATCGCCTTGCGGTGGATCAACAGCACCGGCACGGGTGGGCCAGTAAGCTATGGCCTAATCTGTTAGGTGAGATCGGCATCTACCGCGTCAGCAGCCCCGGCCTGCAGGATCACCAGATCGCGGTATAAACCAGGTTCAAAAGGAGAACGATCATGGGTCGCTTGGTTACTTTTCTATTGGCAGCGTGCCTGAGCGCATCGGCGATGGCCGCCGAGCCCATCAAGGGCGAGCGCCAGGAAGTGTTCGGTGACGTGACCGTGCACTACAACACCTTCAACTCCACCTTCCTGCAACCGGATATCGCCAAGGCCGCGGAGCTGGTGCGCAGCAAGAACCAGGGCGTGATCAACGTTTCCGTGCTCAAGGCCGGCAAACCGCTGGTCGCCCAGGTCACCGGGACCGTCAAGGACCTGACCAGCCAGTCGGTGCCGCTGAAATTCAAGCAGGTCACCGAACAGGGCGCGATCTACTACATCGCCCAGTATCCGGTGGAACAGCAGGAAACCCGCACCTTCGAAATCAAGGTGCAGACCGGTGACGCGATCAACACCATCAACTTCAACCAAGAGCTTTTCCCCGGCGAATGATGACTTTTACCCAACTCGTACTGGCCAGCCATAACGCCGGCAAGCTCAAGGAACTCCAGGCCATGCTCGGCGACTCGGTGCACCTGCGCTCGATCGGCGAGTTCAGCAGCGTCGAACCGGAAGAAACCGGCCTGTCGTTCGTCGAGAACGCCATCCTCAAGGCCCGCAACGCTTCGCGCATTTCCGGCCTGCCGGCGCTGGCGGACGATTCCGGCCTGGCGGTGGATTTCCTCGGCGGCGCGCCAGGCATCTACTCGGCGCGCTACGCCGACGGCCAGGGCGACGCGGCGAACAACGCCAAGCTGCTGGACGCCCTGAAGGACGTTCCCGAGGCCGAGCGCGGCGCGCAGTTCGTCTGCGTCCTGGCGCTGGTGCGACATGCCGAGGATCCGCTGCCGATCCTCTGCGAAGGCCTGTGGCACGGACGCATCCTCACGGCCGCCAGCGGCGAGCACGGTTTCGGCTACGACCCGCTGTTCTGGGTGCCGGAGCGCAACTGCTCCAGCGCCGAACTGGACCCGATCCAAAAGAACCAACTCAGCCATCGCGCCCGCGCCATGGCCATTCTGCGGCAACGCCTGAGCCTGCAATGACCATTGATTCGTCCGCGCCACCGCTGATTCTCGGCGGCGCGCAAACGCCCCGGGCGGCCCTGCCCCAGCTGCCGCCCCTGGCGCTGTACATCCACATCCCGTGGTGTGTACGCAAATGCCCTTACTGCGACTTCAACTCCCACGCCGCCAGCCCGGTGCTGCCGGAAGAAGAGTACGTCGACGCCCTGCTGGCCGACCTCGACCAGGACCTGTCCGCCGTCTACGGCCGCGAGCTGAGTTCGATCTTCTTCGGCGGCGGCACGCCGAGCCTGTTCAGCGCCCAGGCCCTGGGCCGGTTGCTCAAAGGCGTGGAGCAACGCATCCCGTTCGCCCGCGACATCGAGATCACCCTGGAAGCCAACCCCGGGACCTTCGAACAGGAGAAGTTCACCGCCTATCGCGCCCTGGGCATCAATCGCCTGTCGATCGGCATCCAGAGTTTCCAGGAAGACAAGCTCAAGGCCCTGGGCCGCATCCACAATGGCGACGAAGCCGTGCGCGCCGCCGGCATGGCACGCCAGGCCGGGTTCGACAACTTCAACCTGGATCTGATGCACGGCCTGCCCGACCAGTCCCTGGACGACGCCCTGGGCGACCTGCGCCAGGCCATCGCCATGAAGCCGACCCACCTGTCCTGGTACCAGCTGACCCTGGAACCCAATACGGTGTTCTGGAACCAGCCGCCGACGCTGCCGGAAGACGACACCCTGTGGGACATCCAGGAAGCCGGCCAGGCACTTTTGGCCGAGCACGGCTACGCCCAGTACGAAGTCTCGGCCTATGCCCAGCCCGGTCGGGCGGCCCGGCACAACCTCAATTACTGGAGCTTCGGCGACTTCATCGGCATCGGCGCCGGGGCACACGGCAAGCTCAGCCATCCGGACGGGCGCATCGTGCGCACCTGGAAGACCCGCCTGCCCAAGGACTACCTCAACCCGGCGAAAAACTTCAAGGCCGGCGAAAAGGACCTGAGCAACGAAGAGCTGCCGTTCGAGTTCCTGATGAACGCCCTGCGCCTGACCGAAGGCGTCGAGGCGCGGCTGTATCCGGAGCGTACCGGGCTGCCCCTGGAAAGCCTCGCCGAAGGTCGCCGCGACGCCGAACAAAGCGGCCTGTTGCAGGTCGAACCGTCACGCCTGGCCGCCACCCCGCGCGGCCAGCTGTTCCTCAATGACTTGCTGCAGAAATTTCTGAGCTGATTTCAGCCCTAAGGGAAAACGAATGGATTTGATACTCGACCTGCTCGCTACCGTGTCCCGCTGGAGTCGCAGCAACCTTTCAGAAATCTCCCTGGCCCTCGTCGGCTGCCTGTTGGTGCTGTTCGGCGCCGATATCAAGGGCTGGGTCGAAGCACGCCTGGGCGGCCTCGCCGGCGCCCTGCGCGTACCGATGATGGCGCTGCTGTGCATGATCGGCAGCGGTGCCGCGCTGATCTACGCCACGCCGTGGATCGTCCGCGGCCTGAGCCAGTTCAACAACTACAGCCTGGCGCCGGTGCTGCTGGTGGTGCTGGTGTTGATCGGCGTCGTCGCCGACCGCCGATAAGCCGCGCCCCGTAGGAGCGAAGCTTGCTCGCGATGAACGATGACGCGGGGTCAGGTATTGCGCGTGGCGGCCATCCCGGGCAAGTCGGATCGCCGCCCGCGCGCTCCTACAGAACACGAAATGCAGGGATATGCAGAACATGAGTAAAAAGCGCCTGGACGACACCAGCAAGTTTCTCAGCTACGTGCTGCGTCACGAGCCGCAGGCGATTGGCCTGCTGCTGGACAGCGAAGGCTGGGCCGAAGTCGAGGCCTTGATCGGCGGTGCAGCCAGGGAAGGACACCAGCTGACGCCCGAACTGATCGCCGAGGTAGTCGCCAGCAACGACAAGAAACGCTTCGCCCTGTCCGAGGACGGCCAGCGCATCCGCGCCGTGCAAGGTCATTCCAGCAAGACCGTGAACCTGCAACTGGCCGAGCAGCAGCCACCGGCCGTGCTTTACCACGGCACTGCCACGCGGTTCATCGACTCGATCAACGAGAAAGGCCTGATCCCAGGCTCACGTCATCACGTGCACCTGTCACAGGACCTGGCGACCGCCGAAACAGTGGGACAGCGTTACGGGAAGGTGGTGATACTCAAGGTCGCCGCACAGGACATGCAGGCGCAGGGCTTCACGTTCTATCAGGCAGAGAACGGGGTCTGGCTGACCGATCACGTTCCCGTCGATTTCCTCTCGCCCCTGTAGGAGCGAAGCTTGCTCGCGATAGCGGACTTCGCAGCGCCGCTATCTTTCAGCCTGGCAGCCGATCGCGAGCAATCGAGCATCGACCGGATGCTCCTACACAGCAGGGCTCACGCCAGCTTTTCGAACTTCAGGTCCCACACACCATGGCCCAGGCGCTCGCCGCGGCGCTCGAACTTGGTGATCGGCCGTTCGGCCGGGCGTGGCACGCACTTGCCGTCTTCGGCCAGGTTGCGGTAACCCGGCGCGACATTCATCACTTCCAGCATGTACTCGGCATAAGGCTCCCAGTCGGTGGCCATATGCAGGATGCCGCCGACCTTCAGCTTGCTGCGCACCAGCTCGGCGAAGGACGCCTGGACGATACGCCGCTTGTGGTGACGGCTCTTGTGCCACGGATCGGGGAAAAACAGCATCAGGCGATCCAGGCTGTTATCGGCGATGCAGCGGTTGAGCACTTCGATCGCATCGCAATCGTAGACCCGCAGGTTGGTCAGGCCCTGGGTCAGCACGCCGTTGAGCAACGCGCCGACACCCGGACGGTGCACTTCCACACCAATGAAATCCTGCTCCGGCGCGGCCGCGGCCATTTCCAGCAGCGAGTGGCCCATGCCGAAGCCGATTTCCAGGGAGCGTGGCGCCGAGCGACCAAACACCTGATCGAAATCCACCGGCGCGTCGGCCAGCGGCAGCACATACAGCGGCGCGCCCTGCTCCAGGCCGCGCTGCTGGCCTTCGGTCATGCGCCCGGCGCGCATCACGAAACTCTTGATGCGGCGGTGTTGGCGCTCGTCGCCGGCTTCCGGCTGGATTGGCGTGTCGTTTGATTCAGTCATCAATGGCTCTTACTTGATCAGACCATCCAGCGGCGAGGAGGCGCTGGCATAGAGTTTCTTCGGCATGCGGCCGGCGAGGTACGCCAGGCGGCCTGCCACAATGGCGTGCTTCATGGCTTCGGCCATCAGCACCGGTTGTTGCGCATGGGCGATGGCCGAGTTCATCAGCACCGCTTCGCAACCCAGTTCCATGGCAATGGTGGCGTCGGAGGCAGTGCCGACACCGGCATCCACCAGCACCGGGACCTTGGCTTCTTCGAGAATGATCTGCAGGTTGTACGGGTTGCAGATCCCCAGGCCAGTACCGATCAGGCCGGCCAGCGGCATGACCGCGATGCAGCCCATTTCCGCCAGCTGGCGGGCGATGATCGGGTCATCGCTGGTGTAC
This sequence comes from Pseudomonas sp. FW305-25, assembly GCF_017351415.1. Lineage (NCBI taxonomy): Bacteria > Pseudomonadati > Pseudomonadota > Gammaproteobacteria > Pseudomonadales > Pseudomonadaceae > Pseudomonas > Pseudomonas sp. FW305-25. The sequence goes on from NZ_JACNDE010000039.1 coordinate 15,543, forward strand.
ACCATCACGTCGAAACCTTCCTTGACCAGCACTTCGGCGGCCTTGAGGGTTTCCAGCACGTTGGGGAACAGGGTTTTCTGGTCGGCCAGCACTTCCAGCTTCACCAGATTGTGACCGTCGAGCAGCTCACGGGCCAGGCGGCAGGTGCGCACGGCCTCGACCGCGTCATAGCAGCCGGCGGTGTTCGGCAGGATGGTGTAGCGATCCGGCGGCAGGATATCCAGCAGGTTCGGTTCGCCCGGGTTCTGCCCGATATTGGTCCGGCGCACGGCGACGGTGACGATCTCGGCCCCCGAGGCTTCGATGGCCAGGCGGGTTTCTTCCATGTCACGGTACTTGCCGGTGCCTACCAGCAAACGCGACTGGTAAGTACGACCGGCCAGGACGAAAGGCTTGTCGCTGCGAACGTTGCTCATCGGAAATCCTCTGTTGGGGTGAGGTTCTTGCAGAATGCGTGGGTGGGGCCAGCCCTGGCCCGGGTGGCTAGCCGCCGCCGATGGCGTGTACCACTTCGACCTGATCGCCCTCGTTGAGGGTGGTCTCGGCGTGCTGGCTGCGCGGGACGATATCCAGGTTGAGTTCGACCGCGATCCGGCGTCCGGTCAGGTCCAGACGGGTCAGCAGGGCCGCAACGGTTTCGCCGTCGGGCAGTTCAAAGGATTCGCCGTTCAACTGAATGCGCATGCCGAATGCCGCCATCATTTTTAGGGGCCAGCATTCTAGCCCGATCAGTCTGGCCGACCCAAGCCATTCGTCTCGAAATGGACCTGCCGGTCAGCTCAACCGCCAGGCGGCAAGACCCAGGCACAACCAGCCGACCAGGAAGGCCAGACCACCGAAGGGGGTGACGATGCCCAGCTTGCTGAAACCGGTCAGGGTCAGCAGGTAGAGGCTGCCGGAAAACAGCAGGATGCCGATGGCGAACGAAGCGCCGGCCCAGGTCACCAGGCGGCCGGGGTTCTGCGTGGCCAGCAGCGCCACGCCCAGCAGCGCCAGGGTGTGCACCAGCTGGTAGGTGACGCCGGTATGGAAAATCGCCAGGTATTCCGCGCTCAGGCGATTTTTCAGGCCATGGGCAGCGAATGCGCCCAGGGCAACGCCGGTAAAGCCGAAAAAGGCGGCCAGCATCAGGAAGCCACGCAGCATGAGGAACTCCAGTCAGAATCGTCGGTCGGGCCTGTATAATGGCGCGCTCAACGGGTTCGGCCAAGCCATCTCTATGCTGCGTTTATTTTTCCGTCGTTTCTCTAAAGCCCTGTTCTGGTTCGCCGTCGGCAGCGTTTTGCTGGTGCTGGTGTTCCGCGTCGTGCCGCCTCCGGGCACGGCCTTGATGGTCGAACGCAAGATCGAATCCTGGATCGACGGCGAGCCCATCGACCTGCAACGCAGCTGGAAACCCTGGGAGGAAATCTCCGACGACCTGAAGGTGGCGGTGATCGCCGGCGAAGACCAGAAGTTCCCTGAGCACTGGGGGTTCGACATTGGCGCGATCCAGGCCGCCTTCGCCCACAACGAGCGCGGCGGCTCGATTCGCGGCGCCAGCACCCTGAGCCAGCAGGTGGCGAAGAACCTGTTTCTGTGGTCTGGGCGCAGTTGGCTGCGCAAAGGACTGGAAGCCTGGTTCACCGGGCTGATCGAGATCTTCTGGCCCAAGCAACGGATTCTCGAGGTCTACCTCAACAGCGTCGAGTGGGACGAAGGCGTATTTGGCGCCGAGGCCGCGGCGCGGCATCACTTCGGTGTCAGCGCGGGCTCGCTGTCGCGGCAACAGGCCAGCCTGTTGGCCGCGGTCCTGCCCAACCCACGGGTATGGAGCGCCAGCCATCCGAGCAGCTACGTGGCACAACGGGCCGGCTGGATCCGCCGGCAGATGAGCCAGTTGGGTGGCGACAGCTACCTGCTGGGCCTGAACGATTCACGCAAGGCGCTGTGGGCGCAGTGATGTCCAGGATCCGCGCTACAGGCCCGCGTCTTCTTCTGTAGGAGCGAAGCTTGCTCGCGATAGCATCCCCACAGACACCACCGTTCCAACGCCACAAACAAAAACGCCCCGATCGGATCGGGGCGTTTTTTATTGCGTGGCCGTATTACGCGGCAATCGACAGCTTGAGCTTGTTCATCGCGCTCTTCTCGAGCTGACGAATACGCTCGGCCGACACGTTGTACTTCTGCGCCAGGTCGTGCAGCGTGGCTTTCTCTTCCGCCAGCCAGCGCTGGTAGAGAATGTCGCGGCTGCGGTCGTCCAGCACTTCCAGCGCCTCGTGCAGGTTGCTGGTGGAGTTGTCGGTCCAGTCGGCATCTTCCAGCTGACGGGCCGGATCGTACCGGTGGTCTTCCAGGTAGTTGGCCGGCGATTGGAAGGCGCTGTCGTCATCCGCTTCGGCGGCTGGGTCGAAGGCCATGTCATGGCCGGTCAGGCGGCTTTCCATCTCGCGCACTTCGCGCGGTTCCACACCGAGGCTTTCCGCCACACGATGGACTTCTTCGTTGTTCAACCAGGCCAGACGCTTCTTCTGGCTGCGCAGGTTGAAGAACAGCTTGCGCTGGGCCTTGGTGGTCGCGACTTTCACGATGCGCCAGTTGCGCAGGATGAACTCGTGGATTTCCGCCTTGATCCAGTGCACGGCGAACGAAACCAGACGCACACCCATTTCCGGGTTGAAGCGTTTTACAGCCTTCATCAGCCCGACATTGCCTTCCTGAATCAGGTCGGCCTGGGCCAGACCGTAGCCGGAATAGCTACGGGCGATATGTACGACAAAACGCAGGTGGGCGAGCACCATCTGCCGAGCCGCCTCAAGATCCTGCTCATAGTAGAGACTCTCGGCCAGTTCACGCTCCTGCTCGGGCGTCAGCAATGGAATGCTGTTCACCGTGTGCACATAGGCCTCCAGGTTCGCACCTGGGACCAAGGCATAAGCAGGTTGCAAAGAAGTGGTCATACGAAAAAACCTCCGACTCACATAACTCGTGCTTATTCAGCACTGCTGAAAATTGACCGGAAACCGCAAAACAAGTTCCCAAAAATTCTAAAAGGTCAATACAAGCAAAAAGACACTATTTCGGCGCCAGCTCCCGCAAGTGGCGGGCGACCGCAATCCACGCACCGATATACCCCAACAACACCGCGCCAAGCAAGAGTGATAGACCATCGGCGACCGGCACGCCAGCCAGGGCAAAATCACTGCCGTACAAACCGGCCAGCCCCACTACCGCGTCGTTCAACCAGTCGAGGCCGAACGCCAGAACACCCCAGGACAGTATCCCCGCACCGAAGCCATACAGGGCGCCCATATAAAGGAAGGGACGCCGCACATAACTGTCCGTGCCGCCGACGAGTTTAATCACTTCTATCTCGGTGCGGCGGTTTTCAATATGAAGACGAATGGTATTGCCTATCACCAAAAGTAATGCGGAAACCAGCAACACCGTCAGACCGAAGACAAACCGGTCGCCCAGCTTGAGGATCGCCGCCAGCCGCTCGACCCACACCAGGTCCAGTTGCGCCTGTTGCACCTTGGGCATTTCTGCCAGGCGCTGACGCAAGGCTTCCAGGGTTGCCTTGTCCACTTCGTTCGGCGTGACCAGGACCACGCCCGGCAGCGGGTTCTGCGGCAACTCCTTGAGCGCCTCGCCCAGCCCGGACTGCTGCTGGAACTCGTCCAGGGCCTTGTCCTTGCTGATGAACTCGGCATCCGCCACGCCCGGCATGGCCTTGATCTGCTCGCTCAGGCTTTCGCCCTCGGTGGCGCTGGCGTCGAGTTCCAGGTACAGGGAAATCTGCGCCGCGCGCTGCCAGGAACCGCCCAGGCGCTCGACGTTGTTGAGCAACAACGACAAGCCCATCGGCAGGCTCAGGGCCACGGCCATCACCAGGCAGGTGAAGAAGCTGCCGATCGGTTGCTTGCCCAGGCGACGCAGGCTGTCCAGCAGGCTGGCGCGGTGGCTTTCGATCCAGGCATGCAGCAGGGTGCCGAAATCCGGACCGTCGTCTTCGTCGCGCTTTTTCTTCTGCGGCGGCTGGTCCGAGGCTTTCGGAGCCACGCGTTCGGCCACTTTGGGGCTACGGGTCGCACTCATACGCCAGCCTCCCCGTCGCCGATCAATCGGCCGCGTTGCAGGGTCAGCATGCGGTGACGCATGCGCGCGATCAGCGCCAGGTCGTGACTGGCGATCAGCACGCTGGTGCCCAGACGGTTGATATCTTCGAATACGCCCATGATTTCCGCCGCCAGACGCGGGTCGAGGTTACCTGTGGGTTCGTCCGCCAGCAGCAAGGCCGGGCGGTGCACGATGGCGCGGGCAATGCCGACGCGCTGCTGCTGACCGGTGGACAGGTCGCCCGGGTAGAGATCGGTCTTGTCCGAGAGCGCCACGCGCTCCAGGGCCGAGTCCACGCGCTTGGCGATTTCAGCCTTGGACAGGCCGAGGATCTGCAGAGGCAAGGCGACGTTGTTGAAAACGGTGCGATCGAACAGCAGTTGGTGGTTCTGGAACACCACGCCGATCTGCCGCCGCAGGAACGGAATCTGCGCATTGCTGATGGTGCTCAGGTCCTGACCGGCCAACAGCAGCTTGCCGCTGGTCGGGCGCTCCATGGCCAGCAGCAACCGCAGCAGCGTGGACTTGCCGGCGCCGGAGTGGCCGGTGACGAACAGAAACTCACCGCGACGAACCCGGAAACTCAGCTCGTGCAGGCCGACATGGCCGTTCGAGTAACGCTTACCGACCTGTTCGAAACGAATCATGAACGCTCCCGCTCGGCAAACAGTGCCTGGACAAAGGGTTCGGCTTCAAAGGTACGCAGGTCGTCGATGCCCTCACCGACGCCGATGTAGCGGATCGGCAGGCCGAACTGCTTGGCCAGGGCGAAGATCACCCCGCCCTTGGCAGTGCCATCGAGCTTGGTCAGGGCCAGGCCGGTCAGCTCGACCGTCTGGTTGAACTGCTTGGCCTGGTTGATGGCGTTCTGGCCAGTACCGGCATCGAGCACCAGCAGCACTTCGTGCGGCGCGTCGGCGTCCAGCTTGCCGATCACCCGGCGAACCTTCTTCAACTCTTCCATCAGGTTGTCTTTGGTGTGCAGGCGACCGGCGGTGTCGGCGATCAGCACATCGATGCCACGGGCCTTGGCGGCCTGCACGGCATCGAAGATCACCGAAGCCGAATCGGCGCCGGTGTGCTGGGCGATCACCGGGATCTTGTTGCGCTCGCCCCAGACTTGCAGCTGTTCCACCGCCGCGGCGCGGAAAGTGTCGCCCGCGGCGAGCATGACCTTCTTGCCTTCGAGTTGCAGCTTCTTGGCCAGCTTGCCGATGGTGGTGGTCTTGCCGGCGCCGTTGACGCCCACCACCAGAATCACGAACGGCTTGGTTTGCGAAGCGATCCGCAGCGGCTGCTCCACCGGCTTGAGCATGCTCGCCAGTTCGGCCTGCAGCGACTTGTACAGCGCATCGACGTCGGTCAGTTGTTTGCGCGCGACCTTCTGGGTCAGGTTCTGAATGATCACCGCGGTGGCTTCCACACCCACGTCGGCGGTCAGCAGGCGGGTCTCGATATCTTCCAGCAACTCATCGTCGATGGTCTTCTTGCCCAGGAACAGGCTGGCCATGCCTTCGCCGATGCTGGCGCTGGTCTTGGACAGGCCCTGCTTGAGGCGGGCGAAGAAGCCGACCTTGTTTTCCTCGGCACGGGGCGGCTCGACGGCAGCGGGCGCTTCGACCGCCGCAACTGGAGCAACTGGAGCAACTGGAGCAACTGGAGCAACTGGAGCAACGACAACCGGGGCAGGCTCCGGTTCTGGAACAGGTTCGGGTTTCACGAAAGCCGCGATCACCGGTTGTGGCACATCCTCTTCTTCAATCTGCGCCTGGGCTTCAACTGGCTCGCTTCCGTGGGCCAACTCGGCCACCAACAGCTCGGCGGCTTGCTGCAGATCGGTCGCGGCCGGAATCGGCGGGGTGATGTGCGGCGCCTGCTCGTCTTCCACCAGCGCCACCGGTTCTTCCGCCACCGGCAGGGTCAGCCAGGGCTTGTGCTCGGGATCGGGGGTCAGCGGCAGTTCCGGCGCGGGAGCAGGCTCGTCCGCTGGTGCGGGCTGTTCAGGCTGCCGGATCGGCTCGGCGATCGGCGACACTACAGGAGCGGCAACTTCGGCAACCGGAGCTTGCTCTATCACGGGAGCGGGAGCGGGAGCCGGGGCAGGCTCGACAGGAACTTGTGGCTGTTCGACGACGGTTTCCTGCGGCTTTTTGCGCAGCCATCCGAACAGGCCTTTCTTTTCGCCAGCCGCGGCTGGGGTCTTCTTGTCGTCGTTGGAACCAAACATGGAGGACGGCTATCTCAAGGTAGCGACGCGCCATCAAGGCGCACCGGCAAATAAATATTCGATGCAGAACAGACTGCGTTTCCGCCGGCTTGTTCACGCGCAACATTTTGTCGAGGTGCCCAATGGCATCTCAAGGATCGATTTTACTAAAGGACTGAAACGGCAAAATCGGCGAAAAGTCGAAGTCTAGTCGATAAAACAGCACTTCTTGCCGGGAACCCATACAACCTGCTCAAGCACACATTGATCCATGCGAGCCTGATAGGCGTGGCCGCCAGTAAAACGGATCAGTATCCTAGCATCTCCTCGCCCGCCGACGCTAAGACCAAGCGGGCAGTCCAACAGGTTTAAAAAACGAATGAATGCTCTAGCCCGCCGCGCCGCAGGCCTGCTGCTCAGTACGGTTTGTCTGCCCCTTTCAGCCTTGGCTGCCGATCCACAACCCACCCACGAATTCACCCTCGATAACGGCCTCAAGGTCGTGGTCCGCGAAGACCATCGGGCTCCGGTCGTGGTCTCCCAGGTCTGGTACAAAGTCGGCTCCAGCTACGAAACCCCGGGCCAGACCGGTTTGTCCCACGCCCTGGAACACATGATGTTCAAAGGCAGCGAAAAGGTCGGCCCCGGCGAAGCCTCGCTGATCCTGCGCGACCTGGGCGCCGAAGAGAACGCCTTCACCAGCGACGATTTCACCGCCTATTACCAGGTGCTGGCCCGTGACCGCCTGGGCGTGGCCTTCGAGCTGGAAGCCGATCGCATGGCCAGCCTACGCCTGCCGCCGGACGAGTTCAGCCGCGAAATCGAAGTGATCAAGGAAGAGCGCCGCCTGCGCACCGACGACAAGCCGATGTCCAAGGCCTTCGAGCGCTTCAAGGCGATGGCCTATCCGGCCAGCGGCTACCACACGCCGACCATCGGCTGGATGGCCGACCTCAACCGGATGAAGGTCGAGGAACTGCGCCACTGGTATGAATCCTGGTACGTGCCGAACAACGCCACCCTGGTGGTGGTCGGCGACGTGACCCCGGACGAAGTCAAAACCCTGGCCCAACGTTATTTCGGCGCCATTCCCAAGCGCGCCGTGCCCGCGGCGAAGATACCCCTGGAACTGGCCGAGCCCGGCGAGCGGCAGATCACCCTGCGGGTGAAGACCCAGCTGCCGAGCGTGATGCTGGCCTTCAACGTGCCGAGCATCGCCACCGCCGAAGACAAGCATTCGGTGCACGCCCTGCGCCTGATCGCCGCGCTGCTCGACGGCGGCTACAGCGCCCGCATCCCGACCCGCCTGGAGCGCGGCGAAGAGCTGGTGTCCGGCGGCTCGTCGAGCTTCGACGCCTACACTCGCGGTGACAGCCTGTTCCTGCTTTCGGCCATGCCCAACAGCCAGAAGAAGAAAACCATCGCCCAGGCCGAAGCCGGGCTGTGGCGCCTGCTCGAAGAGCTGAAAACCACCCCGCCGACCGCCGAAGAACTGGAACGCGTGCGCGCCCAGGTGATCGCCGGCCTGGTCTACGAACGTGACTCCATCACCAGCCAGGCCACCGCCATCGGCCAGCTGGAAACCGTCGGCCTGTCCTGGAAGCTCATGGACACCGAACTCGCCGAACTGCAAAGCGTGACCCCTGAAGACATCCAGAAGGCCGCTCGTACCTATTTCACCCGCGAACGCCTGAGCGTTGCCCACGTATTGCCTGAGGAGTCCGCTCATGAGTAAGCGCAAAAGCGCCAGCCCGGTCCTGCTCGGCCTGGCACTCGTGGCCCTGATCACCGCCGCCGGCCTTTATCTGCTGCGCGCGGACCAATCCGACGCCAGCCAGGCGCTGGACAAGGCCAAGAGCAGCCAGAAGCTGCAATCCTTGACCGAGCTCGACGGCAAGGCCCCAAGCCGCCGCAGCCTCGACATCAAGACCTGGAGCACCGCCGAAGGCGCCAAGGTGCTGTTCGTCGAAGCCCATGAGCTGCCGATGTTCGACATGCGCCTGACCTTCGCCGCCGGCAGCAGCCAGGATGGCGACGCGCCGGGCCTGGCGATGCTGACCAACGCCATGCTCAACGAAGGTGTGGCCGGCAAGGATGTCGGCGCGATCGCCGAAGGTTTCGAGGGCCTGGGTGCCGATTTCGGCAACGGTGCCTACAAGGACATGGCCATCGCGTCCCTGCGCAGCCTCAGCGCACCGGACAAACGCACGCCGGCCCTGCAGCTGTTCGCCGATGTCGTCGGCAAGCCGACCTTCCCGGCCGACTCCCTGGCGCGCATCAAGAACCAGATGCTCGCCGGCTTCGAGTACCAGAAGCAGAACCCCGGCAAGCTGGCGAGCCTGGAACTGATGAACCGCCTGTACGGCAGCCATCCGTATGCCCATTCCAGCGATGGCACCGCGCAGAGCGTGCCGCCGATCAGCCTGGCCCAACTGCGGGCGTTCCACGCCAAGGCCTATGCCGCCGGCAACGTGGTGATCGCATTGGTGGGCGACCTGTCGCGCAGCGATGCCGAGGCGATTGCCGCGCAGATCTCCGCCGCCCTGCCCAAAGGCCCGGCGCTGGCGAAAATCCCGCAACCGAGCGAGCCACAGGCCAGCATCGGCCATATCGAATACCCCTCCAGCCAGACCAGCCTGCTGCTGGCACAACTGGGCATCGATCGTGACGACCCGGACTACGCCGCGTTGTCCCTGGGCAACCAGATCCTTGGCGGTGGCGGTTTTGGCACCCGGCTGATGAGTGAAGTGCGAGAAAAGCGCGGCCTGACCTACGGCGTCTACTCCGGCTTCAGCCCGATGCAGGCCCGCGGCCCGTTCATGATCAACCTGCAAACCCGTGCCGAAATGAGCGAGGGCACCCTCAAGCTGGTGCAGGACGTGCTCGCCGACTACCTCAAGACCGGCCCGACCCAGAAGGAACTCGACGACGCCAAGCGCGAACTGGCCGGCAGCTTCCCGCTGTCCACCGCCAGCAACGCCGACATCGTCGGCCAACTGGGCGCCATCGGCTTCTACAACCTGCCGCTGAGCTATCTTGAAGACTTCATGCAGCAGTCCCAGAGCCTGACCGTGGAGCAGGTCCGGGACGTGCTGAACAAGCACCTGGGCGCCGACAAGATGGTCATCGTTACCGCCGGCCCGACCGTGCCGCAAAAGCCGTTGCCGGCCCCTACTGACAAACCCGCCGAGCAGCCGCTCGGGGTTCCGGAGCACTAATGGCCAGCCCATCGCGTCCTAGCAAGAAACCCGTCCATAACCAGCACAACGGTGTGGGCCAACTGCGCATCATCGGCGGCGAGTGGCGCAGCCGCCGCCTGAGCTTCCCCGATGTGCCGGGCCTGCGCCCGACTCCGGACCGGGTGCGCGAGACCCTGTTCAACTGGCTGGCGCCCTATGTCGCCGGGGCCAAGGTGCTCGACCTGTTCGCCGGCAGCGGCGCGCTGTTTCTCGAAGCCCTATCCCGTGGCGCCGCCATGGGCCAGGCGCTGGATGCCAGCAACCTGGCCGTGTCGCGCCTGCGCGAACACCTGGGCACCCTGCGCTGCACCGTCGGCCAGGTGCAGACCGCCGACGCCCTGCGTTACCTGGAAACCCAGCCGGCCAGCCGTTTCGACCTGGTGTTCCTCGACCCGCCGTTCCATCAGAACCTGCTGCCGGCCGCCTGTGCCCTGCTGGAAGAACGCGACTGGCTGGCCGACGACGCCTGGGTCTATACCGAAAGTGAAACCGCGCCGTCGACCCTCGGCCTCCCGGCGAACTGGCGCCTGCACCGCGAGCAAAAATCCGGGCAGGTGTACTACGCCTTGTGGCAACGTACGGCAGAGATCGCCGGTTAAACCACTGGCCTGAAAAGGTGCGCAACCCCGCCGGGGACGCGCACCGCTGCTACGAGAATCACCGTGCCTACTCCGTCAGATTGCTTCATTCCCGCCTTCGGCCTCGGCAACCCGCACCTGCAGACCCTGTGGGGCCCGCTATGGCGCAAGACCACTCACCTCGAGCGCCAGCGCGAACGCCTGTGGCTCGACGACGGCGACTTTCTCGATCTCGACTGGCACGGCCCGCACTCCGCCACCGCGCCCCTGGTGCTGGTGCTGCACGGCCTGACCGGCTCTTCCAACTCGCCTTATGTGGCCGGCCTGCAAAAGGCCCTGGCGAGCCAGGGCTGGGCCAGCGCGGCGTTGAACTGGCGCGGCTGCTCGGGCGAACCCAACCTGCTGCCGCGCAGCTATCACTCGGGGGCCAGCGAAGACCTGGCCGCCGCCATCGACCACCTGCGCAGCAAACGCCCGCAGGCCCCGCTGTTCGCGGTGGGCTACTCGCTGGGCGGCAATGTATTGCTCAAGCACCTGGGTGAAAGCGGCAGCGCCAGCCAGTTGCAAGGCGCCGTCGCGGTGTCGGTGCCGTTTCGCCTGGACCAGTGCGCCGACCGCATCGGCCAGGGGCTTTCCAAGGTCTACCAGGCGCATTTCATGCGCGAGATGCTGGCCTACATCAAGGACAAGCAGCGCCAGTTCCAGCACGACGGGCGCCATGAGGGCCTGGCTGTGCTGGAGCGGCTCGGGCCGCTGGAAAAGATGCGTACCTTCTGGGACTTCGACGGCCGGGTCACCGCGCCGCTGAATGGCTTCGCCGATGCCCAGGACTATTACCGGCGCGCCTCCAGCCGTTATTTCCTCGGGGAAATCCGCACACAAACCCTGATCATCCAGGCCGCGGACGATCCTTTCGTGTTCCCCCACAGCCTGCCGGAAGCCGGCGAGCTTTCCGACAGCACCCACCTCGAGCTGCAGGCCAAGGGTGGGCACGTCGGTTTTGTCGAGGGTTCGGTGAAGACTCCGGGTTACTACCTGGAACGGCGCATTCCCCAGTGGCTGTCCAACCTGGGGGGCGAGTTGCGATGAACGGCGGCCAGGGCGAGTCGATCCGTTTCTGGCAGACCGCGCCCCTGGCCGGCGTGGAGTTGCTGGCCGCGCGCTACATCGAGCATCGCTTCGTGCCCCATGTGCATGACGGCTATGTGATCGGCATGATCATGGACGGCGCCCAGCGCTACCGTTATCGCGGCGCCGAGCACCTGGCGGGGCGTGGCACCCTGGTGCTGATCAACCCGGACGAGCTGCACACCGGCCACAAAGGCACCGAGGACGGCTGGCTGTACCGGGCGTTTTATCCGGACAACGCGCAGATCCTCGCCATGCTCGGCGAACTGGAACTACCCACCGACAGCCTGCCGGCCTTCGGCGCCACGCTGTATCGCGACCCCGATCTGGTCAGCGGTTTCTGCCAGTTGCATCAACTGTTGGAAAGCCCGGCCACCGCCCTGCAACAACAGACCCTGTGGCGGGAAATGATGCTCTTGCTGCTGCGGCGTCACGCCGGAGTCAAGGCGCCGGGCAAACCCGGGCGGGAACACCGGGCGATCGTCCAGGCCAAGGAGTTGCTGCAAGCGCAGCTGGCGGCCCCGCCCTCCCTGGAGGAACTGGCCGCGGCGGTGAATCTCTCGCCGTTCCATTTCGCCCGGGTGTTCCGTCGCGCCACCGGCATGCCGCCGCACACCTGGCTGATGCAACAGCGCATCGCCCAGGCCCGGGCACTGCTGCGCGACGGCTGCCTGCCGCTGGAAGTGGCGACACAATTGGGGTTCGCCGACCAGAGCCATCTGAGCCGGCAGTTCAAGCAGGTCTACGGCGTGGGGCCGGCGGCCTATCGCAGCGCCCGCCAGTCCCTCTGAACCGACACTCCCTTGTAGAAGCGAGCTTGCTCGCGATCCTCCCTTGCAGACGGCGCGCTATTTCTGGCAGAGCACGCTGCCGAAAGGATTTTTTCGCGAGCAAGCTCGCTCCTACAGGAATGCTTTTGGCTCAGTCGCCCGTGGCGACCGCGCGCTGCGGATCGGTGATCCATTCGCTCCAGGAGCCGGCATACAGCCTGCCCAGGGGATAACCGGCCAGGCACAGGGCGAACAGGTTGTGACAGGCGGTCACGCCCGAGCCGCAGTACGCCACCAGTTCGCTCGGCGAACGCTCGCCCAGCTTCGCGGCAAAGCGCTTCTTGAGCTGATCGGCCGGCAGAAAACGGCCATCGCTGTCCAGGTTGTCGGTGAAAGCCGCGCATTGCGCACCGGGAATATGCCCGGCCACCGGGTCGATCGGCTCCACCTCGCCGCGAAAACGTGGCTGGCCGCGGGCGTCGAGCAGGGTCAGGGTCGGCTGGCCGAGGCGCTTTTGCAGTTGCTCGGCAGTCAACAACAGGGTTTTGTCGGGCTGGCCTGTGAAATGGCCGAGAACATTGGTCGGCGGATCCAGGCTCAATGGCAGGCCCGCGGCGTGCCAGGCTTTCAAGCCGCCATCGAGAATGAACACACCATCGCGCTTGCCCAGCCAGGCCAGCAGCCACCAGGCGCGGGCGGCATAGGCACCGGGGCCGTCATCGTAAAGCACGATGTCGCTGTCGGCGTCGATGCCCCAGGCTTGCAGGCGCGCGATCAGCGTCGCCGGTTCGGGCAACGGATGGCGCCCGGTCACGCCCTTGACCACCCGGCCACTGAGGTCGCGTTCCAGATCGGCAAAATGCGCGCCGGCCAGATGCCCCCCGGCATAACTGCGCTGGCCGTAATCCGGGTCTTCCAGGGCAAAACGACAATCGAGAATCACCAGCCCGGGCTGCTCCAGGCGAGCGGCCAATTGCTGTGGACTGATCAGTTGCGCGATGGGCATGACGGGCTCCAGTAATTGAACGATGACTTGATCCAATGATGTGCACGCAAACGCGTAGCCAGTTTGTTTGCGATCCTACTGCACTTCTTCCAGGGCTTGCCCCAGGGGCACGTAAAACTCGCCGAACAGCGCGTTGACCGCCCCCCGGGCCTGGTCGGTGACAAATCCGGCTTCCAGCACCAGCACCTGATACACGCCGCGCTTGATGGCTTCTTCGCTCAGGTGCGCGGAGTTTTCCCGGGTGGTGCACAAAAAACGCACCCAGGAGGTAAGGATGATCCAGGCATTGAGGGTCAGGGACTCGATCTGCACCTTATCCATCCGCAGGATGCCGGCCTCGACGAAACCTTCGTAGATCGCCGTGCCGTGGATCAGGCAGCGCTGGGAGAAGCGCCGATAACGGGCGGCCAGTTCGGCGTCGCTGTCGAGCAGGTGTTCCAGGTCACGGTGCAAGAAGCGATAGCGCCACATGGCGGCCAGCAGCTCCTGCAGGTAATAGCGCTTGTCCTCGACGGTCACGGTACGGCCCTGGGGCAGGCGCAGGAAGCTGTCGACCAGGGCTTCGTACTCGCAGAACAGCACGGCGATGATCGCCTGCTTGTTGGGGAAGTGGTAATACAGGTTGCCCGGCGAAATCTCCATGTGGGCCGCAATGTGATTGGTGCTGACACTGCGTTCGCCTTGCTGGTTGAACAGCTCCAGGCTGTTCTGGACGATACGTTCGCGGGTTTTTATGCGTGGGGCCATGAGCGTGGGCTTTAATCGAGAAGGCGTTGCCCGGCATCTTACGACCTATCCCCAACGGGATAAATCAAAGCCGGCCCGGGATGTCATTTGACATTTTAGAGCATAAACTCTAAAAATCTCCCACCCACAAAAACCGGAGCTGCCCATGTCTGCCGAAATCGCCTACTTGCCGGAAGCCCACCAGCAGCTGGATGAGCTCCACCGTCTGTTCGCCGCCCAGCGCCAGGCCTTCGCGGCCAACCCCATGCCGCCCGCCGCCCAGCGCCAGCAATGGCTCAAGAGCCTGCGCGAGCTGCTCGACAGCGAACGCCAGGCCCTGATCGATGCCATCAGCGAAGATTTCAGCCATCGCAGCGCCGACGAAACCCTGCTCGCCGAAATCATGCCCAGCCTGCATGGCATCCACTACGCCAGCAAACACCTCAAGGGCTGGATGAAACCTTCGCGGCGCAAGGTCGGCGTGGCCTTCCAGCCGGCCTCGGCCAAGGTCGTCTACCAGCCATTGGGCGTGGTGGGGGTGATCGTGCCGTGGAACTACCCCCTGTACCTGGCCATCGGCCCGCTGGTGGGCGCGCTCGCCGCCGGCAACCGGGTGCTGCTCAAGCTTAGCGAATCGACCCCCGCCACCGGCCTGCTGCTCAAGCGCCTGCTGGCCAAGGCGTTCCCCGAGGACCTGGTCGCCGTGGTGCTGGGCGAAGCCGACGTGGGCGTGGCCTTCTCCCGGCTGCCCTTCGATCACCTGCTGTTCACCGGCGCCACCAGCATCGGCAAGCATGTGATGCGCGCCGCGGCGGAAAACCTGACCCCGGTGACCCTGGAGCTGGGCGGCAAGTCTCCGGCCATCGTGTCCGACGACGTACCGCTCAAGGACGCCGCCGAACGCATCGCCTTCGGCAAGACCATGAACGCCGGCCAGACCTGCGTCGCCCCGGACTACGTGCTGGTCCCGGAACACCGCGTCGGCGCCTTCGTCGACGCCTATCGCCAGGTGGTCCGTGGTTTCTTCCCGACCCTGGTCGACAACCCCGACTACACCGCGATCATCAACCCGCGGCAGCTGGCGCGCCTGAACAGCTACATCAGCGACGCCACCAGCAAGGGCGCGCTGCTGATCCCGCTGTTCGAAGAGAACCAGGAACGGCGCATGGGCCACAGCCTGATGCTGAATGTCAGCGACGACATGACGGTGATGCAGGATGAGATCTTCGGCCCGATCCTGCCGATCGTGCCCTACACCGGCCTGGACCAGGCCTTCGCCTACATCAACCAGCGCCCTCGCCCGCTGGCGCTCTATTACTTCGGCTACGACAAGGCCGAGCAGGACCGGGTACTCAACGAAACCCACTCGGGCGGGGTCTGCCTCAACGACACCCTGCTGCACGTCGCCCAGGACGACATGCCGTTCGGCGGCATCGGCCACTCGGGCATGGGCCATTACCACGGTCACGAGGGTTTCCTGACCTTCAGCAAGGCCAAGGGAGTGCTGAGCAAGCAGCGCCTGAATGCCGCGCGGCTGATCTACCCGCCCTATGGTAAACCGATCCAGAAGCTGATCCAGAAGCTGTTCATCCGTTAACCAGACCATTGCGGGTAATAACAATAATGACTCCCAGCCTGCCTGCCGCACCCCTACTGTCGCGCCGTGGCCTGTTGAAAATCGGCCTGTGCGCCAGCGCGTTCCTGACCACCGCCGGCCTCGGCGCCAGCCTCAGCGGTTGCTCGTCCAGCACCCCTGCCAGCGGCTTTGCCGCATTGCGCAGCAGCGACCTGCCGATTCTGCGGGCGCTGCTCCCGGTCATGCTCGACGGTGCCGTGGCCGCCGAGAAGCTGCCAGCGGCGCTCGACGCCACCCTGAAAAGCCTGGATTACAGCCTCGACCACCTGTCGCCGGAAATGCTCAAGCTCACCCAGCAGCTGTTCGACGTGCTGGGCATGGGCATCACGCGCGGCCCCCTGACCGGCATCTGGGGCAGTTGGGAAAACGCCAGCGCCGAAGACATCCGCCAGTTTCTCAAGCGCTGGGAAACCAGCTCCCTCAGCCTGCTGCGCATGGGCCACGCATCCCTGCTGCAACTGGTGATGATGGCCTGGTACAGCCGCCCCGAATCCTGGGCCCATTGCGGTTATCCCGGGCCGCCCAGGATCTGAAGACTGCTCGCTCTGTAGCCGCTGCCGAAGGCTGCGATCGGCTCCGCAGGAGACGCGCTCCTAAATCCTACGGACCTTGTCGCAGCCTTCGGCAGCGGCTACACAAGCACCCAGAAGCCCCAGAACAACTAGAGAGTGCCTGATATGCCTGTACCCGATCTGTTTCGCGAAGGCCTGGCCCGCGGCTGGAAAACCTACAACGGCGCGCAATTGCAGGAGGACCTGACCCTCGAAGCGGATGTCGCCATCATCGGCAGCGGCGCGGGCGGCGGCACCACCGCCGAGATCCTCAGCGCCGCCGGCTACAAGGTGCTGCTGATCGAGGAAGGACCGCTCAAGACCAGCGACGACTTCAAGATGCTCGAGGACCAGGCCTACGCCAGCCTCTATCAGGAAGGCATCGGCCGCATGAGCAAGGATGGCGCCATCACCATCCTGCAAGGCCGCGCGGTCGGCGGCACCACCCTGATCAACTGGACGTCCAGCTTCCGTACCCCCGAGCCGACCCTGGAGCACTGGGCCAAGGAGCACGACGTCAAGGGCCACAGCCCGGCCGAGATGGCCCCCTGGTTCGCGAAGATGGAGCAACGCCTGGGGATCGCCCCGTGGATCATGCCGCCCAACGCCAACAACGACGTGATCAGGATCGGCTGCGAGAAACTCGGCTACAGCTGGCACGTGATCCCGCGCAACGTGCGCGGCTGCTGGAACCTCGGCTATTGCGGCATGGGCTGCCCGACCAACGCCAAGCAGTCGATGATGGTCACCACCATTCCCGCGACCCTGGAGAAAGGCGGCGAACTGCTGTACCTGGCCCGCGCCGAGCGCCTGCAGATCAAGGGCGACCGGGTCGAAAGCCTGCTCTGCCTGGCCATGGACGAGCGCTGCGTGGCGCCCACCGGGCGCACCATCAAGGTCAAGGCCCGGCACTATGTGCTGGCCGGTGGCGGGATCAACAGCCCGGCCCTGCTGCTGCGCTCCGACGCGGCCGACCCGCACAAGCGCCTGGGCAAACGCACCTTCCTGCACCTGGTGAATTTTTCCGCCGGGCAGTTCGACCAGGTGATCAACCCCTTTTACGGGGCGCCGCAGTCAATCTACTCCGACCATTTCCAGTGGCTGGACGGCACCACCGGCAAAATGTCCTACAAACTCGAGGTGCCGCCGCTGCAACCGGCGCTGGCCGCCACCCTGCTCGGCGGTTTCGGCCCGCAGAGCGCCCTGAACATGCAGCAGTTGCCCCATACCCATGCCATGCTCGCGCTGCTGCGCGACGGTTTTCACCCGGACAGCAGCGGCGGCAGCGTGGAACTGCGCGGCGACGGCTCGCCGGTGCTCGACTATCAGGTCTCGGACTACGCCTGGGATGGCCTGCGCCGGGCCTTCCACAGCATGGCGCAGATCCAGTTCGCCGGCGGCGCCAAGGCGGTCATGCCGATGCACAGCGATGCCCGCTACGTGAAGACCCTGGCCGAGGCCAAGACACTGATCGACGGCCTGAACCTTGCGCTGTACCGCACCCGCCTGGGCAGCGCCCATGTGATGGGCGGTTGCGCCATGGGCGAAGACCCGAAAAACGCCGTCGCCGACAGCCTGGGCCGGCATCACCAACTGGCCAATCTGTCGATCCACGACGGTTCGCTGTTCCCCACCAGCATCGGCGCCAATCCGCAATTGTCGGTCTACGGCCTGACTGCGCAACTGGCAACGGCCCTGGCCGAACGGCTGAAAAGCGGGTGAAAACGCCGCTTATTTTCGTCGTCTATAGTGCTTTCTTCCGTTACAGGCGACTTGGCCGACCGGAAAGGCTGCGATACCATCCGACTCCCCAACGGACTCCCGCCAGGACGACGCGATGAACCGAGTGTTGTACCCAGGTACCTTCGACCCTATTACCAAGGGCCATGGCGATCTGGTCGAACGCGCCTCGCGCCTGTTCGATCATGTGATCATCGCCGTCGCCGCCAGCCCGAAGAAAAACCCGCTTTTTCCCCTGGAACAGCGTGTGGAACTGGCTCGCGAGGTCACCAAGCATCTGCCGAACGTTGAAGTCGTCGGTTTTTCCACGCTGCTGGCGCATTTCGCCAAGGAGCAGAACGCCAATGTCTTCCTGCGGGGGCTGCGGGCGGTTTCGGACTTCGAATACGAATTCCAGCTGGCCAACATGAACCGCCAACTGGCGCCGGACGTGGAAAGCCTGTTCCTCACGCCGTCGGAGCGTTATTCGTTCATTTCCTCGACCCTGGTCCGGGAAATCGCGGCATTGGGCGGCGATATCAGCAAGTTCGTGCATCCGGCCGTGGCCGACGCCCTGACCCTGCGCTTCAAGAAATAACCCCCGTGGGAGCTGGCGCAGCCCGCGCCAGCTCCCACGCAGTCGACCTGCAAACGCCCCTCCCATCGCGCCCGCGTGCACTGCGCTCGCCAATGCGGCACAATTGCGCCATTGGTTTTTCAAATGCCTGGGCCCGCCGCCCCGGCCGGAGTGCCCCATGTCCCTGATCATCACCGACGATTGCATCAACTGCGACGTCTGCGAACCCGAGTGCCCGAACGCCGCGATCTCTCAAGGCGAAGAGATCTACGTGATCGACCCGAACCTGTGCACCCAATGCGTCGGCCACTATGACGAGCCGCAATGCCAGCAGGTCTGCCCGGTGGATTGCATCCCGCTGGACGAGGCCCACCCGGAAACCGAAGAAGAGTTGATGGCCAAGTACCGGAAGATCACCGGCAAGGCATAAATCGGTCGTGTTGCTGCGTCAGAACAACAGCTATCGCGGGCAAGCCTCGCTCCTACAGGTTTTGCCTGTGCAGGAGCGAGGCTTGCCCGCGAAGCTTTTCAGCTCTGGCATTTAGGGCAATACACGCTCGCACGCTGCCCCAGCTTGATCTCCCGCAGCCCCGTGCCACAGACCTTGCAGTGTTCCCCGCCGCGCCCGTAGACGAACAGTTCCTGCTGGAAATAGCCCGGCTGCCCGTCGCCGCCGATAAAGTCGCGCAGGGTGGTGCCGCCGCGCTCGATGGCCGCGGCCAGGATGCGCTTGATCTCGATCGCCAGCTTCAGGTAGCGCGCCCGGGAAATCCCCTTGGCTTCGCGGCGCGGGTCGATGCCAGCGGCGAACAGCGCTTCGGTCGCATAGATATTGCCCACCCCCACCACCACCGCGTTGTCCATGATGAACGGCTTGACCGCCATCGAACGTCCCCGCGACAGCTGATACAGGCGCTCGCCGTCGAACAGGTCGGTCAGCGGCTCCGGCCCCAGGCGGATCAGCAGTTCGTGATTGAACGGGTCCAGGCTCCAGAGCATCGCGCCAAAGCGCCGCGGGTCGGTGTAGCGCAGGGCCAGGCCGGACTCCAGCTCGATGTCGACGTGCTCGTGCTTGGCCGCCGGCAAGCCGACCTCCACCAGGCGCAGGTTGCCCGACATGCCCAGGTGACTGATCAGGGTGCCGACTTCGGCATTGATCAGCAGGTACTTGGCGCGGCGCTCGACCTTGACGATCTGCTGGCCGGACAGGCGCACATCGAGGTCCTCCGGAATCGGCCAGCGCAGGCGCCGCTCGCGCACGATCACGCGGCTGACGCGCTGCCCTTCCAGGTGCGGCGCGATACCGCGCCGGGTGGTTTCGACTTCCGGTAATTCAGGCATGTGCGCCTCGTGTTCTCTATAACGTGGTCGGGAATCAGTGCGCGCCCAGTTCGCGCACGGTTTCCTTGAGGTTCTCGAAGTCGTAGTCGGACAGGCCGACGTAATCGAGGATCAGATGGCCGATGCTGTTCCATTCATGATCATCGACCTGATTGCCCAGCACCCGGTAGGACGCGCAGATATGCTCGGCCATTTTCAGGATCGCCAGCAGGTTCTTCAGCTGGCTGTTGCGCGACGACTCGTCGCTAAAGATCGCCAGGGCGTTATGGTGATTGGCGATGGCATTGGTCACGTGCTCCGGCAGGCGCCAGGACTTGGCCGTGTAGTAACCGACCACCGCGTGGTTGGTATTGAACGCACGGTTTTCCGTATCCACCACGCGGTTCTCGGGGCCCGCGCTGGCGTAGGCCTCTTCCAGCACTGTCATGTAGTCGGGGAAGCGCTTGAGCATCAGCGGCACGCCGCAATCGTGGAACAGGCCCAGGGCATAAGCCTCGTCGACCGCTTGCGAGCCGGTGCGCTTGGCCAGGGTCAGGCAGGTCATCGCCACATCCTGGGCGGTGTCCCAGAAACGGTTGAGGGTGACGATGGTTTCGTCGCTCATCTCGCCCTTGATCGACTGCGCGTTGATCAGGTTGATGATCGAACGGCTGCCCAGCAGGTTCACCGCGCGCTGGATCGAGGCGATCTTGTTACTCAGCCCGTAATACGGCGAGTTGACGATTTTCAGCAGGGCGCCGGAAAGGCCCGGGTCCTGGGAGATCAGCCGCGCGATCACTTCCAGGTCAGGGTCGGGCATGTACTGCTCCATCTGCAAATCCACCATGATCTGCGGTTGGGGCGGCACGCTGATGCCTTGCAGGGCCTGTTGAATCTGTTCGGCGGAAAGCTCTTGGGACATCGCTTGGGACATAGGTACGCACTCTGGGCTAGGCGGCGATTCTAACCCTTTAGATGGCGCCCATGGCCAGCCGAAAGGAACTTTACAACGGGCGCCTCGGGGCAATGCCGGGCCGGCGCGGGATATCCACGGCGGGTTTGCCCTGTCACCACATATCCACTCGCCAGCCTCTCGGCGAGCGCAACACGTTATACTCCCGCTCTTTTTTCCGGAGCGACGTCATGTCCCTGCCAAGCCTGCGCCTCAAAGCCAACGCCGATCGCCGCCTGCGCGCCGGCCACCTGTGGGTCTACAGCAACGAAATCGATGTAGCCGCCACCCCACTCCACGGCTTCAAGGCAGGCGACCAGGCAGTGCTGGAAGCCGCCGGCGGCAAGCCGCTGGGCGTCGTCGCCATGAGCCCAAACAACCTGATCTGCGCCCGCCTGCTGTCGCGCGACGCCAAGCTGGCGCTGGACAAATCGCTGCTGGTACACCGCCTGAACGTGGCCCTGTCGCTGCGCGAACGCCTGTTCGACAAGCCGTTCTACCGCCTGGTGTACGGCGACTCCGACCTGCTGCCGGGCCTGGTGGTCGACCGTTTCGGCGACATCCTCGTCGTGCAGCTGGCTTCGGCGACCATGGAACAGCACAAGGATGACGTGATCGCCGCTCTGGTCCAGGTCCTCAAGCCAAGCGGCATCCTGTTCAAGAACGACTCCGCCGCGCGTGATGCCGAAGGCCTCAACCGCTACGTGGAAACAGTGTTCGGCCTGGTGCCGGAGTGGGTCGCCCTGGAAGAGAACGGCGTGAAGTTCGAGGCCCCGGTGATGGAAGGCCAGAAGACCGGCTGGTTCTACGACCACCGCATGAACCGCGCCCGCCTGGCGCCTTACGCCAAGGGCAAGCGCGTACTGGACCTGTTCAGCTACATCGGCGGCTGGGGCGTGCAGGCCGGCGCCTTCGGTGCCAGCGAAGTGTTCTGCGTCGATGCCTCGGGTTTCGCCCTTGACGGTGTCGAGCGCAACGCCGCGCTCAACGGCATCGCCGAGAAAGTCACCTGCATCGAAGGCGACGTGTTCGAAGCCCTGAAAGAACTCAAGGCCGCCGAAGAGCGTTTCGACGTGATCGTCGCCGACCCGCCTGCCTTCATCAAACGCAAGAAAGACCTGAAGAACGGCGAAGGCGCCTACCGCCGCCTGAACGAACAGGCCATGCGCCTGCTCAGCAAGGACGGCATCCTGGTCAGCGCTTCGTGCTCGATGCACCTGCCCGAAGACGACCTGCAGAACATCCTGCTCACCAGCGCCCGCCACCTGGACCGCAATATCCAGCTGCTGGAACGCGGCGGCCAGGGCCCGGACCACCCGGTGCACCCGGCCATCCCGGAAACCCGCTACATCAAGAGCATCACCTGCCGCCTGCTGCCTAACAGCTAATCGCTACACAAGGCGTCACAAAACCTGTAGGAGCGAGCTTGCTCGCGAAAAACGTCAACGATAACGCGCCCGTCCTGCCGGATCGCGGTGCCTGATGTTTTTTCGCGAGCAAGCTCGCTCCTACAGATACATCCAGTCCCATTGTCACTACGACAGCCTTCTTCACAGCACCTACCGTTGCTCTTCCATCCATCGAAGAGGACAACGGAATGTCCAACACTCCCCATGCCCATCGTCTGCGCATCGGTCGTTATTCGGAATCAGGCCGTATCTACCTGCTCACCGCCGTCACCCAATGCCGCGAGCCCATCTTTCACGACTGGCGCCTCGGCCGCTTGCTGGCCAATGAATTCAGGCACGCTCAACAGTCGGATACCGCCATATCTCTGGCCTGGGTCGTCATGCCGGATCACTTCCACTGGCTGATCGAACTGCACAGCGGCGACTTGCCAAAACTGATGCAAGGCAGCAAATCCCGTAGTGCCAGGGCTATCAACCGCATCCGCAACAGTTCGCAACCTGTCTGGCAGAAAGGCTATTTCGACCGGGCCCTGCGCCGTGACGAAGACCTGAAAGCCATGGCCCGCTACATTATCGCCAACCCGCTGCGCGCTGGTTTGGTCCGGCGCATCGGCGACTACCCCCTATGGGACGCCATCTGGCTCTGATGCCCCGATCGACCTGTAGGAGCGAGCTTGCTCGCGATAGCCATTTTGCAGGCGCCGCCGGATTTCAGCCTAGCGGCTGATCGCGAGCAAGCTCGCTCCTACAGGGGCCTGCGTGTTCGTACTGCCGGTCATTCGCACCATTCCTTCCTGGCGCCAGCGGTGTAGAATCGCGAGATTCATCGCCAGTCATCCCCCGGCGGGTTTATGAGCTCAGGCTGAGGCGCGCGGCGATCCCGCGGCGTCATCGGCAGCTTCAGGACACACGGCCATTTCTGAGTGTTCCAGGGGTCAATAGAAGCTCACTCCCCATTTGTTACCTGATTAGCCGCCCGGAGTGCTCCATGCCTGATTACCGCTCGAAAACATCCACCCACGGCCGCAACATGGCCGGCGCCCGCGCCCTGTGGCGCGCCACGGGGATGAAAGATGACGACTTCAAGAAGCCGATCATCGCCATTGCCAACTCCTTCACCCAGTTCGTCCCGGGCCACGTGCACCTCAAGGACCTGGGCCAGCTGGTCGCCCGCGAAATCGAACGCGCCGGCGGCGTGGCCAAGGAATTCAACACCATCGCCGTGGATGACGGCATCGCCATGGGCCACGACGGCATGCTGTATTCACTGCCGAGCCGCGAGATCATCGCCGACTCCGTGGAGTACATGGTCAACGCCCACTGCGCCGACGCCATCGTCTGCATCTCCAACTGCGACAAGATCACCCCCGGCATGCTGATGGCCGCCCTGCGCCTGAACATCCCGGTGATCTTCGTTTCCGGCGGCCCGATGGAAGCCGGCAAGACCAAGCTCGCCGCCCACGGCCTCGACCTGGTCGATGCCATGGTGATCGCCGCCGACTCCAGCGCTTCTGACGAGAAGGTTGCCGAGTACGAGCGCAGCGCCTGCCCAACCTGCGGTTCCTGCTCCGGCATGTTCACCGCCAACTCGATGAACTGCCTGACCGAAGCCCTGGGCCTGGCCCTGCCGGGCAACGGTTCGACCCTGGCCACCCACAGCGACCGCGAACAGCTGTTCCTGCAGGCCGGCCGCACTATCGTCGAGCTGTGCAAGCGCTACTACGGCGAGAACGACGAGTCGGTGCTGCCGCGCAACATCGCCAACTTCAAGGCGTTCGAGAACGCCATGATGCTCGACATCGCCATGGGCGGTTCGACCAACACCATCCTGCACCTGCTGGCCGCCGCCCAGGAAGCCGAGATCGATTTCGACCTGCGCGACATCGACCGCCTGTCCCGCAGCGTGCCGCAACTGTGCAAGGTGGCGCCGAACATCCAGAAGTACCACATGGAAGACGTGCACCGTGCCGGCGGCATCTTCAGCATCCTCGGCTCCCTGGCGCGCGGCGGCCTGCTGCACACCGACCTGCCGACCGTGCACAGCCGCAGCATGGAAGAAGCCATCGCCAAGTGGGACATCACCCAGACCAGCGACGAAGCGGTGCACCACTTCTTCAAGGCAGGCCCGGCCGGTATCCCGACCCAGACCGCGTTCAGCCAGTCGACCCGCTGGCCGAGCCTCGACGACGACCGTGAAAACGGCTGCATCCGCAGCGTCGAACATGCCTACTCGAAAGAAGGCGGCCTGGCCGTGCTGTACGGCAACATCGCCCTGGACGGCTGCGTGGTGAAGACCGCCGGCGTCGACGAGTCGATCCACGTCTTCGAAGGCAACGCGAAGATCTTCGAAAGCCAGGACAGCGCGGTGCGCGGCATCCTCGCCGACGAAGTGAAGGAAGGCGACATCGTCATCATTCGCTACGAAGGTCCGAAAGGCGGCCCGGGCATGCAGGAAATGCTGTACCCGACCTCCTACCTGAAGTCCAAGGGCCTGGGCAAAGCCTGCGCCCTGCTGACCGACGGCCGCTTCTCCGGCGGCACCTCGGGCCTGTCCATCGGCCATGCTTCGCCAGAGGCAGCGGCGGGCGGCGCCATCGGTCTGGTACAGGACGGCGACAAGGTGCTGATCGACATTCCGAACCGCTCGATCAACCTGTTGGTCAGCGACGAAGAACTGGCTGCCCGCCGCGTCGAGCAGGACAAGAAAGGCTGGAAGCCGGTGGAAAAACGCCCACGCAAGGTGACCACCGCCCTGAAAGCCTATGCCCTGCTGGCCACCAGCGCCGACAAGGGCGCGGTGCGCAACAAGGCGATGCTCGACGGTCTGTGATTGCCGGCCACTGAATGAAAATGCCCCGCCAAGTGCGGGGCATTTTTTTGTCTGGAGATCGGCCTCTGCGAGGCCTGTCGCGGGTAAGTCGGATCGCCGCCCGCTCGCTCCTACAGGCGGCACTGATCCTGTAGGAGCGAGGCTTGCCCGCGATGGATTCAACCCGTTCTTACTGAATGTCCTCCGGCTTGACGATCACCCAGTTCTTGTCCGCCGTCACCGGCAGCCCTTCCTTGGCCTGGGCCGCGGCGTGCTTGGCCATCATGCCGTTGATCTGGGCCATGTACTTGTCCTTGCGGTTGACCCACAGGTGGATGCCGCCCTTGGCCACGTCGACACCGTGGAACAGCATGTAGCCATCGCTGGTCGGGGTGTCGCCGCCCACCAGCACCGGTTTTTTCCACTCGTCGATGTAGGTCAGGATCGCCGCGTGCTTGCCGGCCATCCAGGTCGCCGGGGTCCACAGGTAAGGGGTCAGTTCCAGGCCGAGGTTGGCCTTCTCGTCATACTTGCCGGCGGTGATCTGCTTGCGCGCGGTGGTCAGCTCGCCGGTCTTGCGGTCCTTGAGCAGGGTGGTCACGCCGATGACGTTCTGCGGCTTGACGTTGTAGCCGTACTTCGGATCGGACGCGACCATGCGCACCAGTTCCTCGGAAGCGGCGGTCATCACGTAGACCTCGATGCCGTTCTCCATCAGCTTGTTGTACAGCTCTTTCTGGCCGGTGAAGATTTTCGGCGGATTGATCTCGGTGTTCTTGACCACGTCGCCTTCGAAATAGGTGGCCGGCACCGGCTTGCCCGAGGCCATCAATTCGTCGACATAGCCCTTGAGTTCCTTGAGGGTGAATCCGGAGAACACCTGCGCCACCCAGGGGTAGCAGACCATGTCGTCGATTTCACAGAGGCGGTAGTAATAGCTGAACAGGCTTTCCTTGTGCTCGGCGGTGTCCTTGAACGGCATCAGCTTCAGGGAGGGGTCGAGGGTCTCGCGGGTGATCAGGCCCTTGTTCTCCATGAACGGCAGCAGCGACTCTTCCAGGTCGTAGCGGTAACTGGTGTTGTCCATGTCGAACACCGCGTAGTTACCCTTGTTGGCGTTGGCCGCGATCATCGCGTCCAGTTGCTTGGCCTGGTCCGCGGGCCAGTGCTGCAAGTCGGTGGCGAGAACCTGGCCGGCAAGGCCCAGGCAGAGTGCGGCAACCAGAAATTTCGGAGCGAGTTTCATCGGCGTTTTCTCCCTGATTTAAAGAGATCGACGCTAACAAATCGCTGTGACAATCCTCGCCTGTGGGCGACCGCCCGCGTCCTGATCCCGTCATCGGCATGTGCCTGAGCGTCAGCGGCTTATTCCAAAAACGACAGTCTCAATGCGTTTTTGATATTAATTCATTAGATATCAAGCTGTTAGGCTTGCCGGTTCGCAATCGCCGCCATAAGCGATTGGCACAAGTCTTATCGGAGCCTTAATGAACCTGCCGCTGATCCTCAACCTGCTGGTGTTCCTCGCCTTGCTGCTGGGCCTGGCACAAACCCGTCATACCACCTGGAGCCTGGCCAAGAAGGTCCTGCTGGCGCTGGTGCTGGGCGTGGTTTTCGGTGTTGCCCTGCACGGCATCTACGGTGCCGGCAACCCCGTCCTGAAAACCTCCATCGGCTGGTTCGACCTGGTGGGCAACGGTTATGTGCAATTGCTGCAGATGATCGTGATCCCGCTGGTGTTCGCCTCGATCCTCAGTGCCGTGGCGCGCCTACACAACGCCTCGTCCCTGGGCCGGATCAGCTTCCTGACCATCGGCACCCTGCTGTTCACCACCGCCATCGCCGCGCTGATCGGCATCGCCCTGACCAACCTGTTCGGCCTGACCGCCGAAGGGCTGGTGGCCGGGACCCAGGAAATGGCCCGCCTGCAGGTGATCCAGAGCGATTACGCGGGCAAGGTCGCCGACCTGAATATCCCGCAACTGCTGCTGTCGTTCATTCCGCAGAACCCCTTCGCCGACCTGGCCCGGGCCAAGCCGACCTCGATCATCAGCGTGGTGATCTTCGCCGCCTTCCTCGGTGTCGCCGCCCTGCAGTTGCTCAAGGACGACGCCGACAAGGGCCAGAAAGTGGTCAACGCCATCGACACCCTGCAAGCCTGGGTCACCCGCCTGGTACGCCTGGTGATGAAGCTGACCCCTTACGGCGTGCTGGCGCTGATGACCAAGGTGGTCGCCAGCTCCAACCTGCAGGACATCATCAAACTCGGCAGTTTCGTGGTGGTGTCGTACATCGGCCTGGGCCTGATGTTCGTGGTCCACGGCCTGCTCGTTTCGCTGGCCGGGATCAACCCGCTGCGCTTCTTCCGCAAGGTCTGGCCGGTGCTGACCTTCGCCTTCACCAGCCGCTCCAGCGCCGCGAGCATCCCGCTGAGCATCGAGGCGCAGACCAGCCGCTTGGGCATTCCGCAGTCCATCGCCAGCTTCGCCGCCTCGTTCGGCGCGACCATCGGCCAGAACGGCTGCGCTGGCCTGTACCCGGCCATGCTGGCGGTCATGGTGGCCCCAACCGTCGGCATCGACCCGCTGGACCCGCTGTGGATCGCGACCCTGGTGGCGATAGTGACCTTGAGTTCGGCCGGGGTGGCCGGGGTAGGCGGTGGCGCGACGTTCGCCGCGCTGATCGTGCTGCCGGCCATGGGCTTACCGGTGTCCCTGGTGGCGCTGCTGATTTCCGTGGAGCCGCTGATCGACATGGGCCGTACCGCACTGAACGTCAGCGGTTCGATGACCGCCGGGGCGATCACCAGCCAGATCATGCAGCAGACCGATAAAGAAAAGCTCGATGCCGATGAGCATGCGGAGCTGGCGCAGGCTTAAGGGCTGCGACCTTTAGAATGTCATCGCGGGCAAGCCTCGCTCCTACAGAAGAACGCCTTCATCTGTAGGAGCGAGGCTTGCCCGCGAAGCTTTTAGGCTTTTTCCCAGACCTCGAATGTATAGGCCGGCTTATCCCCTTGCGGCGGATTCGGGCTGTCCCACACCTTTTTCCATTGGCTCTGGTCGAACTTGGGAAACCAAGCATCCCCTTCCGGGCTCAGAGCAACACTAGTGAGATACAGCCGATCAGCGTGATCCAACCCTTGCGCATACAATTGAGCTCCGCCAATCAGCATCACTTCATCAGCACACTGTTCACGGGCCCACTCTTCAGCCCGAGTCACCGCTGCCTCCAAAGACGGATAAACCTCCGCCCCTTCTAATTGCAGTTCAGCTTGACGGCTGACCACGATATTCAGGCGACCCGGCAGTGGACGACCAAGGGAATCCCAAGTCTTGCGACCCATGATGATCGGTTTGCCGAGCGTATTTTCTTTGAAGTACTTGAAATCCCCCGGCAAGTGCCAGGGCATGCTGTTGTCGACGCCAATCACCCGGTTTTCACCAAGAGCTGCGATCAGACTTAAAGTAAGAGTTTTTTTCATGCGGGCGAGCATACCAGAGGCTCAGCATCCCGCAACGTACCCCGACAGGCGTGACAGCGGTTATGCTCAGCGCTCATTTGAGCAACGGAATGACGCGTGACAGCACTGACCCCACTGCAAAAACTCTGGCTCACCGAAGCCGTACGCCTGCGTGAAGAACACGCCGGCGCCCTGGAGGACCAGGAAGCCAATCGCCTGGCGCGCACTGCGGGCGGCGACCTGGCGAGCCGCCTCCAATACCGCGCGCTGTGGCTGGCCGAACGCGACGGCCTGGCCGCCGCCCTGCGCCACTGGGTCCAGGGCGCGCGCCTGGCGCTGTTGCTGATGGCTGTGTTGGCCATGGTCAGCGGTGCCGGCCTGGCCTTCGCCGCCCTGGGTAACGGGCAGGCGCCGGTTAATGTGTTCTGGGCCCTGGGCAGCCTGCTCGGCCTCAACCTGCTTCTGCTGCTGAGCTGGGCCATCGGCCTGCTGTTCGCCGGCGAACAGGGCGCCAGCCTCGGCCGCCTGTGGCTGTGGCTCAGCGCCAAGCTCGCCCGCGACGCCAAGGCCGCGCAGCTGGCGCCGGCCCTGCTGCTGTTGCTGCAACGGCGCAAACTCAATCGCTGGGCCATCGGCACCCTGGTCAACGGCCTGTGGCTGCTCGCCCTGCTCAGCGCCGTGGCGATCCTGCTGATGCTGCTGATCACCAAGCGCTACGGGTTCTACTGGGAAAGCACCCTGCTCGGCGCGGATGCCTTCGTGGCGATCACCAACGCCCTCAGCGCCATACCCCGGGCCATAGGTTTCGGGGTACCGACCGTAGAGATGATTCACGCCAGTACCCGGGATGTTTACAACACTGAACTGGTGCGCCAGATGTGGGCCGTCTGGCTGGTGGCCTCGCTGATCATTTACGGCGTGCTGCCGCGCCTGTTGTTGATGCTGTTCTGTCGCTGGTGCTGGAAGCACGGGCAGGCGCGCCTGCGACTGGACCTCAACCTCCCTGGCTACAGCCAGCTGCGCGAAGCGCTGATGCCCAGCAGCGAACGCCTGGGGATCAACGATGCCGCCCCCGAACTGCTGCACCGCATCGAAGGCGGCGTCAGCGCACAGGACAGCGATGGCGCCCTGCTGGTGGCCATCGAACTGGACGACCAGCGCCCCTGGCCACCGCAATTGCCGGCCTCGGTGAAGGACGCCGGCATCCTCGACAGCCGCGAATCCCGGCACAAGCTGCTGGAACAGATGAGCCGCTTTCCGCCGGCGCGCCTGGCCATCGCCTGCGATCCACGGCGCTCGCCGGACCGTGGCAGCCTGGCGCTGATCGCCGAACTGGCCCGCAGCGCGACTGCCACCCGGGTCTGGCTGTTGCAGGCGCCACCGGGCCAGGCGCTGGACGCCGAACGCCTGGGCGACTGGCACGTGGCGCTGCAACAGCTGGAGCTGCCATTCGCCGATTGCGCACCGCTGAACTGGCTGGAGACCGGCCATGACTGATCCTCGCAAACCGCCGTTGAAGCTGGCGGTGGTCGGCCACACCAACGTCGGCAAGACCTCCCTGCTGCGTACCCTGACCCGGGACGTGGGGTTCGGCGAGGTCTCCCATCGCCCCAGCACCACCCGCCATGTCGAGGGCGCGCGGCTGTCGGTGGACGGCGAACCGCTGCTCGACCTGTACGACACCCCCGGCCTGGAAGACGCCATCGCCCTGCTCGACTACCTGGAACGCCTGGAGCACCCTGGCGAGCGCCTGGACGGCCCGGCCCGCCTGGCGCGGTTTCTCGAAGGCAGCGAGGCGCGCCAGCGTTTCGAACAGGAAGCCAAGGTGCTGCGCCAACTGCTGGACTCCGACGCCGGGCTGTATGTGATCGACGCTCGCGAGCCGGTACTGGCCAAGTACCGCGACGAGCTGGAAGTCCTCGCCAGCTGCGGCAAGCCGTTGCTGCCGGTGCTGAACTTCGTCAGCAGCGCCAGCCACCGTGAGCCGGACTGGCGCGACGCCCTGGCCCGCCTGGGCCTGCACGCGCTGGTGCGCTTCGACAGCGTGGCACCGCCGGAGGATGGCGAGCGGCGGCTGTATGAAAGCCTGGCGTTGCTTTTGGAAAGCTCGC
The DNA here is from genome assembly GCF_017351415.1 of Pseudomonas sp. FW305-25. Classification (NCBI taxonomy): domain Bacteria; kingdom Pseudomonadati; phylum Pseudomonadota; class Gammaproteobacteria; order Pseudomonadales; family Pseudomonadaceae; genus Pseudomonas; species Pseudomonas sp. FW305-25. Next base: position 45,844 of record NZ_JACNDE010000039.1, read on the forward strand.
GACCGCAGCTGGAACGCCTGATCGCCGACCAGCAGGCGCAGCGCGCGGCTCGCCAGCAAAGCGCCGCGCGGCTGATCGCCGAACTGCTGATCGATTGCGCCGCCTGCCGGTGCAGCGTGGTCAGCGAGGTCGAGCAGGAACAGCAGGCCATCGGCGAACTGCGCAAGGCCGTGCGCCAGCGCGAACAGCGCTGCGTCGAGGCGTTGCTCAAGCTCTACGCCTTCCGCCCGCAGGATGCCGCCGCCAGCGATGTGCCGCTGCTCGACGGACGCTGGGGCGATGACCTGTTCAACCCGGAAACCCTCAAGCAACTCGGGGTCCGGGTCGGTGGCGGGATCGCCGCCGGCGCGGCGGCCGGGGCTGGCGTCGATCTGCTGGTGGGCGGCCTGACCCTGGGCGCGGCGGCCCTGGCCGGGGCGATTGCCGGTGGCGCGCTGCAAACCGCCCGCAGCTACGGCGGCCGCCTGCTGGGCAAGCTCAAGGGCCAGCGCGAACTGACCGTGGACGACAGCGTGCTGCGCCTCTTGGCCCTGCGCCAACGGCAACTGGTGCAGGCGTTGAATGTGCGCGGGCATGCGGCGCTGGGCAGCATCCAGCTGGCCACGCCCCAGGACCAGAGCTGGCGCGAGGGCAAGCTGCCGGAGGCGCTGAACAAGGCCCGCGCCCATCCGCAGTGGTCGTCGCTGAACCCGGCGCCGCGCCTGAGCCAGGCGGAGCGCCAGGAGCAGATCGAGGTGTTGGCGCAGAAGCTGGTGGTCGACAGTTAAGCCTGCGGCGCCCCCGCCTACGTCATCGCGAGCAAGCTCGCTCCTACAGAACATGCGTTCCCCTGTAGGAGCGAGCTTGCTCGCGATAGCTGTCCCCCGGGCACCGCAGGACTCGGATCAGACAGCCAACAACCGCACCGCCTTGTCCTTGAGCACCTGCAAATCCATCACCGGCACCCACAGCTCCTTGGCCTGTTCGTCCCAATGGCGCAGGCGCAGGCTGACCGCGCATAGCGGGTCCTGCTCGAAGGCCCGGGCCTCCTCGGCGCTCATCACCCCGCCCTGGTATTCCAGGGTGCGCCGGCTGGCTTGGCTGAGCCGCTCGTAGTAGCCCGGCTCCTTGCAGGTCAGGTAACGCTTGGCCTGCACGTGGTACTCCACCAGCCGCGCCAGGCGCTCGCTGAAACCGGCGCGGCGCAGGTAGTCGGCGCCCAGCCGCTCATGGCCGGCCACGCCGAAACCGTCCATGCTCTCGGCATCCTGCCCACAGATATGCCCGATATCGTGGAAGAACGCCGCCAGCACCACTTCGTCGTCGAAGCCCTCGGCCATGGCCAGTTGTGCGGCCTGGGACATGTGCTCGATCTGCGACACCGGCTCGCCGATGTAGTCGCTGTCGCCAAAGCGCTCATACAGGCCGAACACCTCGGCGATCCGCTGCTCAGGCCGCATCAGGCTTCCTCCAGCAAACGGGCGATATTGCCCTCGGCCATGGCCGGGCCGACGCTCATGCCCACGCCGGTATGCATCAGGGCCACGCTGACCCCGGCGGCCGGGCGCAGGAACGAAAACGGCCCCGGGCCGCGGGCGCCATAAACACCCTGCCAGCGCTCGACCACCTGCACCTTGCAGCCCAGGGTGTGCTCGGCCAGTTCGAGCATCCAGGTGTCCACCTGCTCGGTATTGAACGGCGACGGGTCGCTGCCGTAATGGTGGGAGTCGCCGATGATCAGCTCGCCGTAGGGCGTCGGGCTGATCAGCAGGTGGATGCCGTTTTCGTGCAGGTGCGGCGCATCCCGCAGGATCTGCGCCTGCACCGCCGCCGCTTCAGGCAGGTCGGCAAAGGCGCCGTAATGCACGCAGCTCAGGCCGGTGAGCAACGCGTGTTGCAGGTTCAGTGGCACCTCGGGCCGGGCGCGGAGCATTTGCAGGCGGCAGACCTGCGGCGCCAGCGCGGCAATCGGTTCGGCCAGCAGGGTCTGATAGTCATGCCCGGAACAGACCAGGATCTGCCCCGCGCGAAAGCTGCCGGCGGTGCTGTGCAACTGGCCGGGCTCGATGTCGCGCACCAGGGTGGAAAAATGAAACTCCACCCCCAGGTCGCGGCGCAGGTAGTCGATCAGCATCGGGATGGCTTCGCGGGAATACAGCTGCTGGTCATCCAGGCCATGCAGCGCCGCGCGATGATGGCGGAAGCGGCCGCCGTACAGATCGTTCAACGCCGCGCCGCGCAGCAGTTCGACCCGGTAGCCGTGTTCCTGCGCACGTCCGGCGCAGAAGGCCTGCAGCAATTGCTCCTCGGCCTCGGTGCGGGCGAACAGGTAAGAGCCGTTGCGCTTGAGCGGCAGGCCGGCCAACTGTGCCCAGTCGCCCCAGATGCCGCGGCTGGCCCTGGCCAGGTCGAGCATCACGCCAGGCGGCTGGCCGGTCACCAGGGCCTGGCCGAAATTGCGCACCGACGCGCCCAGGGGCGTGGCGCTGCGCTCGAAAACCTTGACCCGCAAACCGCGCTTGGCCGCGGCATAGGCATGGGACAGCCCGAGAATGCCGGCGCCGACGATCAGCAGGTCGTTGTGGTTGCTCATGGGTGTGGTCCTTGGGAAATGACCCTACGAGGTCAATCGCGAGCAAGCTCGCTCCTACAAAGGCCAACCCTGTAGGAGCAGCCGGTCGACGCTCGATTGCTCGCGATAGCGGTCTATTGGTTACTGGGCGGCGACCTTCTCGGACTTGCCGTCATAACGCTTGCGCCACTCGGCGAGGATCTCGTCGCGGTTCTTCGAGGCCCAGGCGAAGTCGTTCTTGATCAGGCGCTGCTCGTAGTCGGCCGGCAGTTCGGTCTGCGGCTTGGCGATCCCCGGCTGGGCCAGCACGGCGAAGTTTTCCTTGTACAGCTCCATGGCCGCGGGGCTGGCGGAGAAGTCGGCGAGCTTCTTCGCCGCTTCTTCATGAGGGGTGCCCTTGATCACCGCGGTGGCTTCGATTTCCCAGCCCAGGCCTTCCTTGGGCAGCACGATGTCCAGCGGCGCGCCCTGGCGCTTGAGCTGCACGGCCGGGTATTCGAAGGAGATGCCGATCGGGAATTCGCCGGCCGCCGCCAGCTTGCACGGCTTGGAACCGGAGTGAACGTACTGGCCGATGTTCTGGTGCAGGTCGTCCATGTACTGCCAGCCCTGCTTCTCGCCAAAGGTCTGCAACCAGGCGCTGACGTCGAGGAAGCCGGTGCCGGACGAGGCCGGGTTGGGCATGACGATCTTGCCCTTGTACTCAGGCTTGGTCAGGTCCTGCCAGCTCACTGGCTTGGTCAGGCCCTGCTTTTGTGCCTCGACGGTGTTGAAGCAGATGGTCGCGGCCCAGACGTCCATGCCGACCCAGGCCGGCGGGTTGGCGGCGTCACGGTAGTTGCCGCCGATCTTGCCCAGATCCTTCGGTGCATAGCTTTGCAGCATGCCCTGCTGATCGAGGATCGCCAGGCTGGAAGCGGCCAGGCCCCACACTGCGTCCGCCTGCGGCCGGGCTTTTTCCGCCAGCAGCTTGGCGGTGATGATCCCGGTGGAATCACGCACCCATTTGATTTCCACATCCGGGTTGGCGGCTTCGAAGGCTTGCTTGTAGCTCTTGAGCTGTTCGGCTTCGAGGGCGGTATAGACCGTCAGTTCGGTCTTCGCGGCAAAGGCGTTCATGCTGAAGGCAGTGAGGACAGCAGCGGCAACAGCCAGGGGCTTGAACATGGTGCGGTTCCTTTCTGGGGTGGGGGCTTGTTAGTGGGGGTTGGGCAGACTCAATGGCCGGGCGCGGTCTGCCGCCAGGCCTGGGAGCGGCGCAGCAAACCGCGCGAAGCCCAGGCCAGGAGCAGGGACACGCCCGCCGAGGTAAAGAGGATCAGGGTCGACATGGCGGCCGCGCCGCCGACGTTGCCGGCGTCGTCCATGTTCAGCACCGCCACCGCCGCGAGGATGGTGTCGGGGCTGTAGAGGAAGATCGCCGCCGAGACGGTGGTCATGGCCGAGACGAACAGGTAGCGCAGGATATCCAGCAGCGCCGGCAGGCAGATCGGCACGGTGACCCGCAGGTAATGGCGGTACAGCGGGGCCTTGAGCGACAGCGCCGCGGCCTCGAACTCGGCATCGAGCTGGCGCAGCGCGGTGGTGGCGGTCATCTGCGCGGTGGTCAGGTAGTGAGCAATGGTGCACACCACCAGCAGGGTCATGCTGCCGTAGAACACATGCAGCGGGTTGCCGCTGAGGTTGAAGAAGAAGACGTAACCCAGGCCCAGCACCAGGCCCGGCACCGCCATCGGCACGAAGCTGAGCATGCGCAGCGCCAGGTTGAGGCCGCGCTGGGTATGGGTCTTCTCCATCAGGTAGGCGCCGGTGAAGATCAGCGCGCTGCCGATCAGCGCCGTGCACAGGGCCATGGTCAGGCTGTTGCGGTAGGCCAGCCAGCCGCCGCCGGCGGTGTCGTTGAACTGGTAGTGGTTGAGCGACAGCGAAAGGTTATAGGGCCAGAACTTCACCAGCGACGAGAACACCGCCATGCCGAACACCAGCAGCAGCGCCGCGCAGATCAGCAGGACGATCGCCAGGTAGCAACCGTCCCGCAGCCGGGAAGGCGCCGGCTGGAACACCTGAGCCCGGCCGCTCATGGAATCGCCATGGCGACGGCGCAGCCAGGCATCGACACCGAAGCTGAACAGCGCCGGCAGCAACAGCACCATGCCGATCAAGGCGCCACGGCCGAACTGTTGCTGGCCGACCACCGCCTTGTAGGCTTCCAGCGCCAGCACCTGATAGTCGCCACCGACCACCACCGGCACGCCGAAATCGGTGATGGTCAGGGTGAACACCAGGCAGAACGCGGCGAACACCGCCTGCCGGGTGGCCGGCCAGGTGATGCTGCGAAAGGCCTTGGCCGGGCTGGCGCCCATGCTCGACGCGGCGTCGAACAGCCGCGCATCGGCCAGGGACAGGGCCGACAGCAGGATCATCAGGGCGTGAGGAAAGGTGTAGATCACCTCGCCGAGAACGATGCCCCAGAAACCGTAGATATTGTCCGAGAGCAGGCCACGGAGCAGGCCCTGGTTGCCGAACAGATAGACCAGGGCGATCCCCGGCAGCATCGACGGCGCCATCAGCGGCAGCAGCGACAGGCCGCGCCAGATCGCCTTGCCGGGAATCAGCGTGCGTTGCAGGGCATAGGCGAACAGGTAGGCCAGCGGCACCACGATGGCGGCCACGCTGAGGGAGACTTTCAGGCTGTTGCCCAACAGCCAGTGGAAGTTGGCGCTGGTCACCAGCTCACGGGCCGCAACCAGGCCACCGCCCTGCCCGGCTTCGCCGCTGAAACCGCGCCAGAAAATCGCCAGCAACGGCAGCAACACCGCCAGGCCCAGCAGCATCAGCAGGACCAGCTTGCCGCCGAGCACGAAGAGGCGGTCGCCGATTTGCGCACGGGCCGCCTGGCGCGCCCGTTTTGTGGGTAGCGGCAGGGTCAGGTCAACGGCCATCTCAGGCAAACACCTGCAGGCTGCGCGGTGGCAAGGCAACCCAGATGTCCTGGGCACCGAGGCGCGGCATGGCTTCCGGGGCCAGCTCGGCCAGCAGCGGATGGCCGGGCAATTGGTTGAGTTCGAAACTCATGCGACAGCGGTTGCCGAGGAAGGTGATCTCCCGGACCTTGGCCGGGAACAGGTTTTCCTCGTGCACCGGCGGGTTGACGCTGATCGCCTCCGGGCGGCAGAACAAGCGACCCGAGGCAGCCTTGCCGGAGTCGGCCGCCAGCCGCACATTCATCCCACCAACCTGGGCGTGGCTGTCGCTGCTGCGGCGGAACGGCAGCCAGTTGCCCTGGCCGACGAATTCGGCGACGAACGGGGTGGCCGGGCGATCATAGATTTCCTGCGGCGTGGCGTATTGCTCGACCTTGCCGTTGTTCATCACCGCGATACGGTCGGCCATCAACATGGCCTCGTCCTGGTTGTGGGTGACCATCAGGGTGGTGATGCCCAGGCGTCGCTGCAGTTGGCGCAGCTCGGTGCACAGGTGCTCGCGCACCCGGGCATCCAGCGCCGACATCGGTTCATCCAGCAACAATAACGAAGGCGCCGGGGCCAGGGCTCGCGCCAGGGCCACCCGCTGCTGCTGGCCGCCCGACAGCTGGCCGGGGTATTTCTTTTCGCTGCCGGTCAGGCCCACCAGCTCCAGCATCTGCGCTACGCGCTTGCGCACTTCGTCGCGACCGCTGCCGGCCAGGCCATAGGCGATGTTGGCTTCGACGCTGAGGTTGGGGAACAGCGCATAGGACTGGAACAGAATGCCGTAGTCCCGGGCCTGGGGCGCCAGGTGCGAGACGTCGCGGCTGCCCAGGTACAACTCGCCCCGGTCCTGGCGCTCGAGGCCGGCGATGCAGCGCAGCAAGGTGGTCTTGCCGCAGCCCGACGGACCGAGCAGGCACACCAGCTCGCCGGCCGCCACGTCCAGGGAGACGTTATCCAGGGCGGTGAAAGCGCCAAAGCGTTTCTGCATGCCGCGCACTTTCATCGGCGCGCCGGGGTTGCTCAGGGCAGTTGCGATCGGGTTGTTCATGGACGGACCTCATCAAGCAGATGCAGGCCATCCTAGGGAACGAATGCGTAGTTACTGTGGCAGTGAGGCAAAAGCTGCCGATAGTGGTATTGGCAGATTTGGGTTCAAGAGAACGCAGAGCCTTGTAGCCGCTGCCGAGCCCGCGAGGCTGCGAACGGTTGCGCAGCAACCGCAGGCCCGACAACGCGATCTGGCGAGGTAACCGCAGGGCGCCTTTTGCGGGCGCTGCGCACCCGTTCGCAGCCTCGCTGCGCTCGGCAGCGGCTACGGATGAGGTGTGGGCGGATCAGGCTGGCGCCATTTCCTGCGCCAGCCCGAGGAAGGCCGCCGGCAGGCGCGCACCCTTGCGCTCCTTGAGGCAGTACAGATACTCGGCGATCTGCGGCGCGTTCTCGATGGTCAGCACCCGCAGTTGCGGATCGTGGGGCACTTCCTGACGGGCAATGATGCTGATGCCGATATTGCGCAGCACCGCCTCGCGGATCGACTCGCGGCTGCCGATCTCCAGCAGCGGCCCGAAGCTGACCCGGGCGCTGTCGAGCAGCTCTTCGGTCAGGCGCCGGGTGGTGGAGCCCGGCTCGCGCATCAGCAGGGTGTGCCCGGCCAGGGCGTTCAAGGGCACGTGATCGAGGGCCGCCAACGGATGATTGCGGTGCACCGCCAGCACCAGTGGATCGCTGCCGAGCACCCGGCGGATCAAGCGCGAATCCTCCAGCAGCTGCGACGACGCGGCGATGTCGACCCGGTATTCCTCCAGCGATTCCAGGACCTGCTGCGAGTTGCCGATTTCCACCGACACTTCCACCTGGGGCAGGCGCTCCCGGAAGGTCTTCACCAGATCGAGGATGTAATACGGCGCCGTGGCGGCAATCCGCAGGGTGCCTTGCAGCTGGCCGCTATTGCGCAGGAAGAACTCGATATCGGCTTCCTGCTGCAACAGCGCCTTGACCATCGGCAACAGCCGGGCACCCTCTTCGCTGACGCTGAGGCGGCGGCCGCCGCGATAGAACAGCTCGACCGCATACTGGCTTTCCAGATGACGGATCTGGGTGGTCACCGTGGGCTGGCTCAGGCCGAGCTTTTTCGCCGCCAGGGTGATGCTGCCCAGGCGGGCCACCATGTAAAACGCCTTCAGCTCGGCACTCAGCACTGCACGCTCTCGTTATCCCTTTATTTGCGCAACAGGCGCAAACCGTTGAAGACCACCAACAGGCTGACGCCCATGTCGGCGAACACGGCCATCCACATGGTGGCCAACCCGAAGAAGGTTACCCCAAGAAAGATCGCCTTGATGACCAGGGCCAGGGCGATATTTTGTACGAGGATGTTCGAGGTCTGCCGGGACAGCCGGACAAACGCCGGAATCTTGCGCAGATCGTCGTCCATCAGGGCGACATCGGCGGTCTCGATGGCGGTGTCGGTGCCTGCCGCGGCCATGGCGAAACCGATCTCCGCGCGGGCCAGGGCCGGGGCGTCGTTGATGCCGTCGCCGACCATGCCGACCCGGTGCCCTTGGGCGTACAGGTCTTCGATAGCTTGCAGTTTATCGGTGGGCAGCAGGTCGCCGCGGGCCTGATCGATGCCCACCTGGGCGGCGATGGCTTCGGCGGTGTGCGGGTTGTCGCCAGTCAGCATCAGGGTCTTGATGCCCAGTTCGTGCAACTGCTGGATCGCTTCGCGGCTGGACTCCTTGACCGTGTCCGCCACGGCGAACAGGGCCAGGGGGCCGGCGCTGTCGAGCAACAGCACCACAGTCTTGCCCTGTTTCTCCAGGGCGAACAGCTGCTCTTCCAGCTCCGGCGAGCACAGCCCCAGCTCCTCCACCAGGCGGTGATTGCCCAGGTGGTAGAGCTGGCCGTTGATTTCGCCACGCACACCGCGGCCGGCCAGGGCTTCGAAGTTATCCACAAGGTGCAGGCTCAGCTGTTTATCCACAGCCGCATTGGCAATGGCCAAAGACACCGGGTGGTCGGAACGGGACGCCAGGCTGGCGGCGATGGCCGGGGCGCTGCTGTCCGCTAGCGGGTCGAGGGACAGGAAGTCGGTCTGCACCGGCTTGCCATGGGTGATGGTGCCGGTCTTGTCCAGCGCCAGGTAGTCGAGCTTGTAGCCGCCCTCCAGGTAGACCCCGCCCTTGATCAGGATGCCTTTGCGCGCTGCCGCGGCCAGGCCGCTGACGATGGTCACCGGGGTGGAAATCACCAGCGCGCACGGGCACGCCACCACCAACAGCACCAGGGCGCGGTAGATCCAGTCGAACCAGGCGGCGCCCATGAACAGCGGTGGAATCACCGCCACGGCCAGGGCAAAGGCAAACACCGCGGGGGTGTAGATTTTCGAGAAGCTGTCGACGAAGCGCTGGGTCGGCGCGCGCGCGCCCTGGGCCTGTTCCACGGCATGGATGATCCGCGCCAGGGTCGAGTTGTTGGCCGCCGCGGTCACCTTGTACTCCAGCGAGCCGGCCTGGTTGATGGTGCCGGCAAAGACCTTGTCGCCCAGGGTCTTTTCCACCGGCAGGCTTTCGCCGGTGATCGGCGCCTGGTCGATGGTCGAACTGCCGGCCACCACCTCGCCGTCGAGGCCGATGCGTTCACCCGGACGTACCCGTACCAGCGCGCCCAGCTCGATGCTTTTCGCTTCCCGTTCGACCCAACTACCGTCCGCCTCCTGCACCGTGACCCGTTCCGGGGTCATCTGCATCAGGCCACTGATGGCATTGCGCGCGCGGTCCAGGGATCGGGCCTCGATCAACTCGGCCACGGTGAACAGGAACATCACCATCGCCGCTTCCGGCCATTGGCCGATCAGCACGGCGCCGGTCACGGCGATGCTCATCAAGGCGTTGATGTTGAGGTTGCGGTTCTTCAGGGCGATCCAGCCCTTCTTGTAAGTACCGAGGCCACCACTGAGGATCGATACCAGGGCGATCACCGCCACCACCCAGGTCGGCGCGGCGCTGGTGAAGTGGATCACCTCCGCGGCCAACGCGCCGACGCCGGACAGCGCCAGCGGCCACCAGTGCTTTTTCACCGGCGCCGCGGCCGGGGCATCGGACTCGCCGCCCAGGCCGATGGGCTCGGCCTCCATGCCCAGGGACTTGATGGCGGCGATAATCGGGGCGACGTCCTGCAGGTCATGGGTCACACCCAGCACCCGGTTGATCAGGTTGAACTCCAGTTGCTGCACACCCGCCAGCTTGCCCAGCTTGTTCTGGATCAGCGTCTGCTCGGTCGGGCAGTCCATGGCCTCGATGCGAAAGCTGCTCAGGCGCGCATTGGCGCTCGACGCCGCGCTGAGCACAACCCGCGACGGCGCGGCGGCCGACGAACAGCAGGAATCGCCGTGACTGGCAGCCTGGGGCTCGCTCAACTGGACCAGCGACGGCGACGAGCAGCAGGAAGCGCCGTGGCCAGCATGGTCGTGTTTTTTCAGCGGATGCAGTTTTGCGCCATGGCCATGATCGTGATCGTGATCGTGATCATGATCGTGGCCAGCATGCTTGGAGTCAGCGCCGGGCTTGCCGTGGGTGTGCAGGGAATCGCTCATAAGGTCGCGTCCGAAAAGGTGCCTGTTGCCAAGTGAACACCCTGTAGCCACTATAGGGTCAAGCACCCTTTCGGAGATTGTCGCGATGAAAATTGGCGAGCTGGCGAAACTGACCGACTGTCAGGTCGAAACCATCCGTTACTACGAGCGCGAAGGCCTGCTGCCGGAGCCGGCCCGCAGCGAGGGCAATTACCGTCTGTATACCCAGGCCCACACCGAACGCCTGACCTTCATCCGCAACTGCCGCAGCCTGGACATGACCCTCGAGGAAATCCGCAGCCTGCTGAACCTGCGCGACAGCCCGCAGGACCAGTGCCAAAACGTGAATGCGCTGATCGACGAACACATCCACCACGTCAAGGCGCGGATCGATGGGCTGCTGGCCTTGCAGACACAGTTGCTCGACCTGCGCCAACGCTGCAGCGAAGGGCCGGACCTGGATCAGTGCGGGATTTTGCAGCGCCTGGAAGTCAGCGGCTCGGTGGCCCCCAGCGAAGCCGAGGACTCTCATGTGGGCCGTAGCCACGGGCATTGAAACCATCAACCCCCTACAGAGAGGCAGATGCCCCGTATCGACCACGTGTGGGCGTGGTCTCCGGGATTGCTAGAAGGCCCTGCGGGCCTTATCGCAGCCTGCGGCAGCGGCTACAGGAGCCGCCGCCGGGTGTATCGATCAGACCGCCATCGGCGCGGTCATCGGCGCGTGATGCTCGTAGCCTTCCAGCGAGAAGTCGCTCGGTTCGACCTTTTCCAGCCACTCCGGCTGGTACACGCCAGTCTTGGCGAACTCCGGTACACGTTCGGAAATCACCAGCTTCGGCATCGGGAACGGCTCACGCTTGAGCTGCTCGTTGAGCATGTCCAGGTGGTTTTCGTAGACGTGGGCATCACCGATGAAATAGGTGAACCAGCGCGGGGTGTAGCCGGTCAGGCGACCGATCAGGCTCAGCAGCGCCGCGCCTTCGGTGAGGTTGAACGGTGTGCCCAGGCCCAGGTCGTTGGAGCGGATGTAGAGGGTCAGGGAAATTTCCCGGGTCTCGACATTCGGGTGGAACTGGTACAGCAGGTGGCACGGCGGCAGGGCCATTTCATCCAGCTGGGCGCAGTTCCAACCGTGGAACAGGATACGGCGGCTGCCCGGGTCCTTGATGATGGTATCCACACACTGGCGCACCTGGTCGATGGACTTGTACAGCACCACATAGGCCTGGCCGTTTTCCTCGCCTTCGGCGATCTGCCGGTAGCCCTGGTTCAGGGTCTGCTCGATGGCAGCCGGGTTGCTCAGGGGGATCTGCTTGTACGCCGGCCACTTGCGCCATTGCACGCCGTAGATCTCACCCAGGTCGTCCTCGCCCTGGCGGAAGGGGTTGGCCAGCCACTGGGCGTTTTCGTTGGCGTTCTGGTCCCAGACCTTGCAGCCCAGGGCACGGAATTCGGCGGCGTTGTTCACCCCACGGAGGAAACCGCACATCTCGCCGATGGCCGACTTGAAGGCCATCTTGCGGGTGGTGATCGCCGGGAAACCGTCTTTCAGGTCGTAACGCAGCATCGCGCCGGGGAAGCTGATGGTGTTCACGCCCGTGCGGTTGGCCTGCTTGGTGCCGTTCTTGATGACGTGGGCGACCAGATCGAGATATTGCTTCATGTATTACCTGTGTCCTTGAAGGCAGGGCTCGCGCCCTGCGATCCAAATTAGAGCGCGGCGTCTTTCGCCGCCGGTGCCGCTGGAGCGCGGTGATAGGCCAGCCAGATCAGGAACAGGCCGCCAATGATCATCGGCAGGCACAGCACCTGGCCCATGGTCAGCCAGTTCCACGCCAGATAGCCCAACTGCGCATCCGGGACCCGGACGAACTCGACGATAAAACGGAAAATACCGTAAAACAGGGCGAACATCCCGGAAACCGCCATGGTTGGACGGGGCTTGCGCGAGAACAGCCAGAGGATGAGGAACAGCGCCACGCCTTCCAGGGCGAACTGATACAGCTGCGAAGGATGGCGCGGCAGCTGGGCCGGGTCGCTGAACGGCGGGAAGATCATCGCCCACGGCAGGTCGGTCGGCTTGCCCCACAGCTCAGCGTTGATGAAGTTGCCGATGCGCCCGGCGCCCAGGCCGATCGGCACCATCGGCGCGACGAAGTCCATCAGCTGGAAGAACGACTTGCCGTTCTTCTTGCCGAACCACAAGGCCGCGAGCATCACCCCGATGAAACCGCCGTGGAACGACATGCCGCCTTTCCAGACCTCGAAGATCAGCGTCGGGTTGGCCAGGTAGGCGCTCAGGTCATAGAACAGCACATAGCCCAGGCGCCCGCCGACAATGACCCCCATTGACATCCAGAACACCATGTCGGAGAGCTTCTCCTTGGTCCAGGTCGGGTCGAAGCGGTTCAACCGGCGCGACGCCAGCAGCCAGGCGCCACCGATGCCGATCAGGTACATCAGGCCGTACCAGTGAATTTTCAGCGGGCCGATGGCCAGGGCCACCGGGTCGATCTGCGGGTAAGGCAGCATTGCGACTCCTCGTTAGAGTGAAACTCGATTGCGCCGCGACCATGTCACGCGCGGATTAAGCCAGGATTGCGGAACCTGTCAGAGCAGGAACGTCAGGCCGACCACAAACAGCAAGCCGGCGAACAAGCGCTTCAACAGGCGCGCCGACAGCCGATGGGCCAGGCGCGCGCCGAACCGGGCAAAGACCATACTGGTCAGGGCGATGCCCAGCAGTGCCGGCAAATACACAAAACCCAGACTATGAGCCGGCAGCAACGGATCATGCCAGCCCAGAATCATGAAACTTATTGCACTGGCCACGGCAATCGGCAAACCGCAGGCCGAGGACGTGGCCACCGCCTGCTGCATCGGCACGCTGCGCCAGGTCAAGAACGGCACGGTCAGCGAGCCGCCACCGATGCCGAAAATCGCCGAGGCCCAGCCGATCACACTGCCGGCCAGGGTCAGCCCGAGCTTGCCGGGAACGTCGCGGCTGGCCTTGGGCCGCAGGTCCAGGGTCATCTGCAGGGCCACCACCAGGGCGAAGACGCCGATGATTTTCTGCAGGTTCGGCCCGGAGATCGCTTCGGCCGTCAGCGCCCCGACTCCGGCGCCGAGCAGGATGCCCAGGGTCATCCAGGCAAAGATCGGCCAGCGCACCGCGCCCCTGCGCTGGTGTTCGCGAACTGCGTTGACCGAGGTAAAAATGATGGTCGCCAGCGACGTGCCAACGGCCAGGTGGGTCAGGATCGACGGATCGAAACCTTGCAGGGTGAAGCTGAACACCAGCACGGGAACGATGATGATGCCGCCACCTACGCCAAACAGACCGGCCAATATGCCCGCGCAGGCCCCCAGCAGCAGATAGAGCAGAAATTCCATGGAGGCATCCCGAAAAGAGAGCGGCATGGTAACGGATGCACGGCCCTTGGCTCCACTGGATGGCGATGGATACCCAGTCGTTCTGTGCGTAAAGTGAGCAAAAAACACAAAAGGGACAACCTGATGTGCTTGATCGTATTCGCCTGGCGGCCGGGCCACGCCCTGCCCCTGATCGTCGCGGCCAACCGTGACGAGTTCTACGCCCGCCCCAGCCTGCCGTTGGCGCAATGGCCCGAAGCCCCCGATATCTACGCCGGACGCGACCTGGAAGCGGGCGGCACCTGGCTCGGCCTGGGCGCCGACGGACGCTTCGCCGCCCTGACCAATATCCGCAATCCCCATCAGCCCCCCGCGCGCCGCTCCCGAGGCGAACTGGTGGCGCGTTTTCTCAGCAGCAGGATGTCGATAGACGACTATTTCAGCGACGTTGTCGGCCGATCGCTGGAATATGCCGGCTTCAACCTGCTGGTGGGCACCCCCGATCAGCTCTGGCACTACAACGCCCAGGCCCGTGAGCCGCAGCAACTGGGCAGTGGCGTGTACGGCCTGTCGAACGCCGGGCTCGACACGCCCTGGCCCAAGCTACTCAAGGCCAAGGCAGCATTACAGGAAGTACTGCACGACCCGCAGCCCCAGGCTCTGCTCGCCCTGCTCAGCGATGCGCAGACCGCGCCGTTTGTCGACCTTCCCGATACCGGGGTCGGCCTGGCCACCGAGAGCCTGCTGTCGAGTGTGTTTATCGCCAGCCCCAGCTACGGCACGCGGGCCAGCACAGCGCTGATCGTCCGGGCCGATGGTTCCAGGCACATAGTCGAGCGCAGCTTCGGGCCCTATGGCGGGCATCTGGGGGAAGTGGAGCTGAGGGTTTAGCGGCGTCTGAAAGTACGCTATCGCGAGCAATCGGGCGTCGACCGGCTGCTCCTACAGGGTTTGGCAGCGTCTCTGTAGGAGCGAGCCTGCTCGCGATCGCCTTTAAAGGGTCTTGGCCGACGCCGGATTGATCATCCGCGCCAGTCCCAGGTTCTTCAGCGCCAGTTGCAGCGAGCTGTGGATAACTTGCGGGTTGTCGATGGTCATCAGTTCGGCCAGCAGTTCCCTGGCCTTGCTGAGATTGATCTGACGCAGCATCCACTTCACTTTCGGCAGGTTGGTGGCGTTCATCGACAGGCTGTCGAAGCCCATCGCCATCAGCAGCACCGCCGCCGCCGGATCGCCGGCCATCTCGCCGCAGATACTCACCGGCTTGCCTTCGGCATGGGCGTCGCGCACCACGGTCTGCAAGGCTTGCAGCACCGCCGGATGCAGGTAGTCGTAGAGGTCCGCCACCCGCGGGTTGTTGCGGTCCACGGCCAGCAGGTACTGGGTCAGGTCGTTGGAACCGACCGACAGGAAGTCCACCTGGCGCGCCAGCTCCTTGGTCTGGTACACCGCGGCCGGGATCTCGATCATCACCCCGATCGGCGGCATCGGCACGTCGGTGCCTTCGTCGCGCACTTCGCCCCAGGCGCGGTGGATCAGGTGCAATGCTTCTTCCAGCTCATGGGTGCCGGAAATCATCGGCAGGAGAATGCGCAGGTTGTTCAGGCCTTCGCTGGCCTTGAGCATGGCGCGGGTCTGGACGAGAAAAATCTCGGGATGGTCGAGGGTGACGCGAATGCCGCGCCAGCCGAGGAAGGGGTTGTCTTCCTTGATCGGGAAATACGACAGTGACTTGTCGCCGCCGATGTCCAGGCTGCGCATCGTCACCGGTTGCGGGTGGAAGGCGGAAAGTTGCTCGCGATAGATCGCCAGCTGCTCCTTTTCGCTCGGGAAGCGTTGGTTGATCATGAACGGCACTTCGGTGCGGTACAGGCCCACGCCCTCCGCGCCACGCTTCTGCGCCCGCGCCACGTCCGCCAGCAGGCCGGTGTTGACCCACAGTGGCATGCGGTGGCCGTCCAGCGTCACGCATGGCAGATCACGCAGCGCATCCAGGCCCTGGGCCAGTTGCCGCTCTTCTTCGACCACATCGGCGAACTGCTTGCGCAGCACGTCGCTGGGGTTGGTGTAGACCTCGCCGTGGTAGCCGTCGACGATCATCTGGATGCCGTCGACTTTCGAGTACGGCAGATCGACCAGGCCCATCACTGTCGGAATGCCCATGGCCCGGGCCAGGATCGCCACGTGGGAGTTGCCCGAACCCAATACCGAGACCAGGCCGACCAGCTTGCCTTCCGGCACCTCGCCGAGCATGGCCGGCGTCAGTTCTTCGCTGACCAGGATGGTGTTGTCGGGATAGACCAGAGTCTGCTGGCGCTCTTCCTGCAGGTAGGCCAGCAGGCGCCGGCCCAGGTCCTTGACGTCCGACGCCCGCTCGCGCAGGTAGGCATCGTCCATCAGTTCGAAACGGTTGACGTGATCGGTGACCACCTGGCGCAACGCGCCCTGGGCCCATTGGCCGGTCTTGATCACGGTGGTCACTTCGCTGCCCAGGGAGGCATCGTCGAGCATCATCAGGTAGACGTCGAACAGCGCCCGCTCTTCGGGACGCAGCTGGGTGGCGAGTTTTTCCGAGAGGGTGCGCATGTCGGCGCGCACGCCTTCGATGGCGGTCTTGAACAACGCCAGCTCGGCGTCGATATCGGTAATGCTCTTGTCAGGCACCACGTCCAGGTCGGCGGGCGGCAGCATGACCACCGCGGTACCGACCGCCGCGCCAGGCGAGCCGGGCACGCCGACGAACTTGGCTTCCTGGATGCCCTTGCCCTGGCGGCCCAGGCCACGGATCGAACCGGTGGCTTCGGCGTGGGCGATAACCCCCGCCAGCTGGGCGCTCATGGTCACCAGGAAGGCTTCTTCGCCCTCGTCGAACTGACGACGCTCCTTTTGCTGGATGACCAGGACGCCGACGACCCGGCGGTGGTGAATGATCGGTGCACCGAGGAAGGAGGCATAACGCTCCTCGCCAGTCTCGGCGAAGTAGCGATAACGCGGGTGATCGGCGGCGTTTTCGAGGTTCAGCGGTTCTTCGCGCGTACCGACCAGGCCGACCAGACCTTCGTTGGGTGCCATGCTGACCTTGCCGATTGAGCGCTTGTTCAAGCCCTCGGTGGCCATCAGGACAAAACGGTTGGTCTCCGGATCCAGCAGATAGACCGAGCAGACCTGGCTGCCCATGGCCTCTTTGACGCGCAACACAATAATCCCCAACGCCGCCTTGAGATCCTTGGCGGAGTTAACTTCCTGGACGATCTTGCGCAGCGTATTGAGCATGGCTCGGGGTCGAACTCCGTCGTCAGTCGCGCGCTAGAAGGCGCGGGGCAAGCTCTTTGAGAGCGCGGCGGTAAACCTCGCGCTTGAATGTCACCACCTGGCCCAACGGATACCAATAACTGACCCAGCGCCAGCCATCGAACTCCGGTTTACCGGTCAAATCCATCCGCACCCGCTGCTCGTTGGAGATCAGGCGCAGGAGAAACCATTTCTGCTTCTGGCCGATGCACAGCGGTTGGCTGTGGGTACGGACCAGGCGTTGCGGCAAACGATAGCGCAACCAGCCCCGGGTGCAGGCGAGAATTTGCACATCTTCGCGTTCCAGGCCTACTTCTTCGTTCAACTCGCGGTACAAAGCGTCTTCCGGCGTCTCTTCGGGGTTGATCCCCCCTTGCGGAAACTGCCAGGCATCTTGATTGATACGGCGAGCCCATAGCACCTGGCCGGCATCATTCGTCAGAATGATCCCGACATTGGGGCGGAAACCATCGGGGTCGATCACGGCAACAACCTCGCAAACGCATGTCGCCGCATTGTTCCACAAAGGTTGTGAAAGCAGCAACGAGGCTTCCTACCTTATGTGCACTCTTGTGAAAAGACCGTATTCTGATCGCCTTTTTTCAGACTTATCAGCGAGTAACCGTGATGCGCCTGGCTTTATTCGACTTGGACAACACCCTTCTGGGCGGCGACAGTGACCACGCCTGGGGCGATTACCTGTGCGAACGAGGCTTCCTCGACGCCGTCACCTACAAGGCCCGCAACGACGAGTTCTACCAGGACTACCTGGCCGGCAAGCTCGACCAGGCCGCGTACCTGAACTTCTGCCTGGAGGTTCTCGGCCGCACCGAGATGGACGTGCTCGACCAATGGCACCGCGACTACATGCGCGACTGCATCGAGCCGCTGCTGCTGCCCAAGGCTGCGCAATTGCTGGCCAAGCACAAGGCCGCCGGCGACAAGCTGGTGATCATCACCGCCACCAACCGCTTCGTCACCGCGCCGATCGCCGAGCGCCTGGGCGTGGAAACCCTGATCGCCACCGAGTGCGAGATGCAGGACGGCCGCTACACCGGGCGCAGCATCGACGTCCCGTGCTTTCGCGAAGGCAAGGTCACCCGCCTGACGCGCTGGCTCGAGGAAACCGGCCACAGTCTGGAAGACAGCTACTTCTATAGCGATTCGATGAATGACTTGCCGTTGCTGGATCTGGTGGCGAACCCGATCGCCGTGGACCCGGACCCGAACCTGCGGGCCCTGGCCCAGCAGCGTGGCTGGCCGGTGATCAGCCTGCGCGACTGAGAAAGCTAGCGCGAGCTCGCCCCTATAGGAGCAAGCTCGCGATCAGGCCGTCAAACAGGCTTGGCGCCCATCAACCCGGCAATGGCGAAGAAACACACGAAGCTGAACACCGCCAGCGCCAGGGTGAACTTCGGACTTCCTACTCCCGAGGCGATCCGCACGCGGTTGAGCCGCGCCAGCAGCCAGAAACAGCTCAGGGCACCCACGGTGTAGATCACGCTGGAGGCCAGGATCCAGGTCTGCCCCAGCGACCAGCCCAGCAGATGCACCAGCCACCAGCCACTGAACGGCAGGCTGGCCAGGCAGATCACCAGCAACAGCCAGACGAACACCAGCGGCCGGCGCAACAGCCGGCTGTAGATGCTTGCGTCACCCTTGCTACGAGCGCGCCAGACCCAGATCGCCAGCCCCAGAGCGCTGCCCAGCAGCAACACGGTGGCCAGGATATGGACGGTTTTGAGGACGGTCAGCGTTTCCATGTCATTAACTCCTTGAGGCCTTGCCCACCAGCGTAGCCGTTCAGCCGAGGAACAGCTGGTACGCCGGGTTATCACTCTCGTCCCAGTACGGGTAACCGATCTGCGCCAGCGCCGCCGGTACCAGATGGCGTTCGCTCGCCGGTACTTGCAGGCCGGCGACCACCCGGCCATCGGCCGCGCCATGGTTGCGGTAGTGGAACATCGAGATGTTCCAGCGCCCGCCGAGCTTGTTGAGGAAGTTGAACAGCGCGCCCGGGCGTTCCGGGAACTCGAAGCGGAACACCACTTCATCACTGACCCGCGCCGCATGCCCGCCGACCATATGACGGATATGCAACTTGGCCAGTTCGTTGTCGGTCAGGTCGGTCACCGGGAAGCCCTGTTCGGACAGGCTGGCGATCAGCGCGCTACGCGGATCGTTTTCCGGGTGGGTCTGCACACCCACGAAGATGTGCGCTTCGCTACCGGTGTTGTAGCGGTAGTTGAATTCGGTGATCTGGCGCTTGCCGATCGCTTCGCAGAAGGCCTTGAAGCTGCCCGGCTTCTCCGGAATGGTCACGGCGATGATGGCCTCGCGGCCCTCGCCCAGCTCGGCGCGCTCGGCGACATGGCGCAGGCGGTCGAAGTTGACGTTGGCGCCGGAATCGATGGCCACCAGGGTCTGCCCGCTGACGCCGCGCTGCTCGACGTACTTCTTGATCCCGGCCACGCCCAGGGCGCCAGCCGGCTCGGTGATGGAGCGGGTGTCGTCGTAGATGTCCTTGATCGCCGCGCAGATCTCGTCGGTGCTGACGGTGATCACCTCATCCACGTAGTCCTTGCAGATATCGAAGGTGTGCTGGCCGATCTGCGCCACCGCGACACCGTCGGCGAAGATGCCCACGGTCGGCAGCACCACGCGTTCGCCGGCGGCCATGGCCGCTTGCAGGCAGTTGGAGTCGTCCGGCTCGACGCCGATGATCCTGGTTTCCGGCCGCAGGTATTTGACGTAGGCCGCGATTCCGGCAATCAGGCCGCCACCACCGACCGGCACGAAGATCGCGTCCAGGCGCCCCGGATGCTGGCGCAAAATTTCCATCGCCACGGTGCCCTGCCCGGCAATGGTGTGCGGATCGTCGTACGGGTGGATATAGACGTAGCCTTTTTCGTCCACCAGCTTCAGCGAGTAGGCCAGGGCTTCCGGGAAAGTATCGCCGTGCAGCACCACTTTGCCGCCGCGCGAGCGCACGCCTTCGACCTTGATCTCCGGGGTGGTCTTGGGCATCACGATGGTCGCCTTCACCCCCAGCACCTTGGCCGCCAGGGCCAGGCCCTGGGCATGGTTGCCGGCCGAGGCGGTGACCACGCCACGGGCGCGCTCGGCATCGCTGAGCTGGGTCAGCTTGTTGTAGGCGCCGCGAATCTTGAACGAGAACACCGGCTGCAAGTCTTCGCGCTTGAGCCAGATCTGATTGCCCAGCCGCTCGGAGAGCTGGCGGGCAGTCTGCAACGGGGTTTCTACGGCAACGTCGTAAACGCGCGAGGTGAGGATCTTTTTGACGTACTGTTCGAGCATCGGAAAGCATCACTGAGCGGGTTGGGCAGGGCCAGCGAGTCTAACCCAGCGTTTACCCGGGCGACCACACGAATCCAGAGGTTTTAAAAGCCCCCTACCCCCTGCCGGTGGCTGCGATAGGTCTGCAGGTCCTCCGGCCACTCTCGTCTGTCACGACCTGACGGTCGATCGCAGCCTTCGGCAGCGGCTACAAAAAGCGGTTCGCCAAACGGGCAATGACCTGCTCAGGACACCGGCCTATAATGCCGGCCTTTCCGTTCCCCCCTTGCCCGCTTCCGGAGCCCGCATGACCCAGGATCAACTCAAACAGGCCGTGGCCCAGGCTGCCGTCGACCTCATCCTGCCGAAACTCGATGACAAGAGCATCGTCGGGGTCGGCACCGGCTCCACCGCCAACTGCTTCATCGACGCCCTGGCCCAGCACAAGGCCGCCTTCGACGGCGCGGTCGCCAGCTCCGAAGCCACCGCGGCGCGCCTCAAGGGCCACGGCATCCCGGTGTACGAACTGAACACCGTCAGCGACCTGGAGTTCTACATCGACGGCGCCGACGAAAGCGACGAACACCTGAACCTGATCAAGGGCGGCGGCGCGGCCCTGACCCGCGAGAAAATCGTCGCGGCGGTAGCCAAGACCTTTATCTGCATCGCCGACGCCAGCAAGCTGGTGCCGGTGCTGGGCGCCTTCCCCCTGCCGGTGGAAGTGATCCCCATGGCCCGCAGCCACGTGGCCCGCGAGCTGGTGAAGCTCGGTGGCGACCCGGTCTACCGCGAAGGCGTGATCACCGACAACGGCAACATCATTCTTGACGTGCACAACATGCAGATCACTAATCCGGTGGAGCTGGAAGCGCAGATCAACGCGATTGTCGGCGTGGTCACCAACGGCCTGTTCGCCGCCCGCCCGGCCGACGTGCTGCTGCTGGGCACCAGCGACGGCGTGAAGACCCTCACCGCCTG